>DATNKM010000018.1:0-41646 GCA_035603395.1 Candidatus Acidiferrales bacterium | reverse complement strand
GAAATTGATTCCGCAGGACGGGTATTAAACCCGTCCCTACCGCTATTTGAAAGGCTCAGAGGCAGACATCATGCAGATCATTTTACAGGAAGACGTCGAGAAACTCGGATCCCGCGGGCAGGTGGTCGAGGTAAAAGAGGGCTACGCGCGGAATTTTCTGCTACCGCGGAAGCTGGCTTTGGAGGCGAGCGCGGGGAACATGAAGCGGCTGGAGAAAATGCGCGCCGTGTTCGCCAAGAAAGAGGCCGTTGAAAAGGGCGACGCGCAGAAGCTGGCCGAACTGCTGGCGGGCGTGTCGCTGGAATTGACGCGCAAGGCCGGCGAGACGGATCAGTTGTTCGGCTCGGTGACTTCGGCGGATCTTTCCGAGGCGCTGGCGGCGCAGGGATTTACCGTCGACAAGCGGAAGATCGCGCTGGCGGAGCCGATCAAAGTCATTGGCGAGTACGAAGTGCCGCTGAAGTTGCATCGCGAAGTGAGCGCGACGGTGAAGCTGACGGTTAAAAAGGAAGGCTAGCCAACCGGCTTGCGCTTTCGCGCATATTTTGGGGATTGACGGAGCGTCGGCTGCAGCGGACGCCCTTTTTCTTTACGCATCATGCGGACTGAGCTGCTGGTTTTGGCGACCCGAGATTGCGCATCCTGCGCAATCGAACACTCGGGCGTGATCCGATCGTTGATTTCCACTTTTCCGAAATACTCCACAGGGGCGTGTGATTGACCGCGACGTTTCGCGCGGGCAGAATCACGCGTGTTGGGTTCACTCCCACAAAAATTGAACTGAAAATCAGCGCGCAAAGGCGCCGCAAAATGGAGACTTGCGCCGAAAAGATATTTAGGCGAAGATAAAGCGAATACGATGGCCAGCGACACCACTCTCGAACGACCTCTGCCGCACAACACCGAAGCCGAACGCAGCATTCTAGGGGCGGTGCTGCTGGATAACCACGCGTTGAACGCGGCCGTGGAGCGGCTGAAGCCGGAGGATTTCTTCCTTCCGCAGCACCGGCACATTTTCGAGCGCATGGTGCAGCTCGCCGAAAAACAGCACGCCATCGATATCGTCACGCTGATGGAGGATCTGGAGAAAAACGGCGATCTCGAGGCCGCCGGAGGCGTGGCGTATCTTTCGCAGCTGGCCGACGGCTTGCCGCGCGTGACGAACGTGGACCATTACTCGCGGATCGTGAAGGAGAAGGCGATCCTGCGCAGCCTGATTTATTCGGCGTCGGTGATTCAGGAACAGGCGTTGGCGGCGGGTGACGATGCCGACGTGATTCTGGATCGCGCGGAATCCTCGATTTTCCAGCTGGCGGAAGATCGCGTGAAGGCCGGGCTGATCGGCGTCAAGGATTTGGTGAAGGACGGATACGAGCGCCTGGAGAAAATTTTCAGCGAGGGGCGGCGAATCACGGGGCTGGCGACCGGTTACGCCGGGCTCGACAATGAAACGGCGGGTCTGCAGCCCTCCGAGCTGGTGATTTTGGCGGCGCGGCCTTCGATGGGGAAGACGGCCCTGGCGCTGAACATCGCGGAGAACGTGGCGCTGCGGAACCGCGAGCCGGTGGCGGTGTTCAGTCTGGAAATGTCGAAGGAGTCGCTGCTGCTGCGCTTGCTGGCGTCGCATGCGCGCGTGGACGCGCACAAATTCCGCACCGGCCACATGAATCGCGACGACTGGGGCAAGGTGACAGCTTCGCTGGCGGAATTGGGCGACGCGCCGATCTGGATCGACGATTCGGCATCGTCGACCGTGCTCGAAATGGGCGCGAAGGCGCGGCGGCTGAAGCGCGATCGCGGACTCTCGCTTGTGATCGTCGATTACATCCAGCTGGTGGTGCCGAGCACGAATCGGCGCAACGCCAACCGGCAGGAAGAAGTTTCCAGCATCTCGCGGTCGCTGAAGGCGCTGGCGAAAGAATTGAAGGTGCCGGTCGTCGTGCTCAGCCAGCTGACCCGCGCGCCGGAGCGCGAAGATCGCAAGCCGCAGCTTTCGGACTTGCGCGAATCGGGCGCGATCGAGCAGGATGCGGACGTGGTGCTCTTCATTAACCGCCCGAATTTTTACAAGACGGATATTCCCGAAGAAGATCGTGCGCGCGCCGAGCTGATCATCGCCAAGCAGCGCAACGGCCCGACGGGCAGCCTGAATTTCGTGTTCCTGAGCCGCCACACGCGGTTTGAAGAAGCTGCGCCGGATGCGTGGAGCACGGGCGGCGAGGAATAGACACGCCTCTAGTCTGAGTACTCTTGGATGATTTTGAGTTCTCGCGTGCGCCGATTGTAGCGCGCGACCCATTGCGGCATTCCTGAAACCCGTTGTGGCGCAAGCTGGATCGGGATTCGCCTCCCTCGCATGCGATCTTCCAGAGGATTACCGCGCTCCAGAAATCCGAGCGATCGAACCGGTCGAGCGAAAGTTGCTGGTAGTGCGCTCGATCGTATGGAATGTATCGACGTCCATTCCATTTGAAACAATCATCGAGAATGCGTAGATCGTGGTAGCCCTTCCGAATGGGTGGCGAAATATCTAATCCGCTCGCTCAATACCGATGGCCCCGTCCGTGCCGGCCAGGGCTCCCACAACCCGCGCACCTCTCCCAATCGATAAAACCGGCAGTCCCCCGAGCCGCACACGCGGTTATCTGGAACCATGAGTAGCTCATCGGTTCCATCGTCGTTTAGATCTCCCGCGGAGGCGACACCTCCGGCCGAGTCGAGAAAGGCCGCTCTCGCGTCCTGGGCATCTTCGTGACCGAAGGACTTAAATTTCTCTCTGAATAACGGGAACGGGACCGACTTCTTATCGACGCCGTGAAAATGATGCACAGGCAGTCCTTCCCTCCGTCACAGAGTTTCGGTAGTCGTCATTGTGCATCACAGCTGTTGACGTGCTGCAGTCTAGCAACCGGATTTGCGCTTACCGCTATGGTTGCGCAGATCGGGGCTGTGGTCGGACGCCTACAGCTGTGTGGCCACGACCGCAGCAGTTCAGCTGGAAGCCCGTCCCCCTTTTTGCGTCACCAGGGCCTAACTCCCGCCTTTTCTGCCCCTGCCCGTGCGGTTCTCTATGAAGGCCCGACTGGCCCCACGGCTGCACGTGTCCCATTGGCATGTTTACCCAAACGGTGCGTTGGAATTCGGCGAGTCGATTTTGCGTCGCCGGGTGGGAGAGAGTCTGGCATCCTAAATGAACATGGCAAAAGTGATAAAAGTCGTGGGCCGGCCTGTTTGGGCTGAGGTTTCGCTTGCGGCGATCGCGCGGAATTTGCGGACGGTGCGCAAACATGTAGGGACCAAGACCCAGATCCTAGCGGTCGTGAAATCGAACGCGTACGGTCTAGGCGCGGTGCCTGTGGCGAAAGCGCTGCAGAAGGCTGGGGCGGAGCGATTCGGCGTCACCTGCGCAAATGAGGGCATCGAGCTGCGCGAATCGGGGATTCGCAAGCCGATTTTGGTGCTGACGGGTTTCTGGCCCGGGGAAGAGCACCGGCTGATCAAGAACCGGCTGACCCCAGCGGTAACGCGGCTGGAAGATGTGCGCCATCTAGAGCGCGCGGCGAAAGCGGCCCGGGCGAAATCGCGGCTGCGATTCCATCTGAAGATCAACACGGGAATGAATCGGCTGGGAATTTTGCCCTCGGAGCTCGAAGCGTTCGCAAGCGCCCTGGCGGATTCGCGGCACATTCAGCTCGAAGGCACTTTCACACACTTTGCGTCGGCCGAAGATTTCAGCGCGCGGCAGACGGACGATCAGGAAGAGCTCTTTCGCCAATGCCTGGAACGGATGCGCGGAATGGGAATCGAGCCGGGAACCGTGCACATGGCCAACAGCGGCGCGATCTGCGCGCGGCCGAGCACGTGGGCGAACATGGTGCGGCCGGGCGCGATTCTGTACGGCTACTACCAATCGTTCGATCCGCCGGACCGAGGGCAGGAAGTGCGCGACCGGCTCCGGGTGGAACCGAGCCTTTCGCTGCGCGCGAAGATCATTACGCTTCGGGACCTGCCGGCGGGGCAGCCGGTGGGTTACAGTGCGCGGTTCGTGACGCAGCGGCCATCGCGAATTGCGGTGATCAACGCGGGCTATGCGGACGGTATCCTGCGCCAGCGGACGAATCGCGGTTGCGCGCTGCTGCGCGGGCGGCGCGTGCCGCTGGTGGGCGCGATCTCGATGGATCTAACCACGCTGGATGTGACCGGGGTGCCCGATGCGCAGCTCGGCGACGTGGTGACGCTCTACGGACGCGACGGAAACTCCGAAATCAAGGTGTCGGATGTGGCCGCCGAGATCGGAACCGTCACTTCGGACCTGCTGTGCGCGCTGGGACTGCGGGTGCCCCGCTATTACGTTTAACGCAACTTTCCGCTTTGACACCGCTCGGCGTTGACTCCCTCTTTGCGCACGGTGCTATACTGGCATCTAATATAGTTTTTGATTGATACCCGGCTTGATTTCATATCCGGCTCCGAAAACTCATGTTCGAGACGCCGGCGGACAGAAACGTGGGTCCACGCTGACTCATAATTTTTATACGTTCATAGGGTGAGACCATGGCAAAGCCTTCGCACGCGCACGGCCGCATTCCGGCCGGGGCGAGTTTAGATACGCCGCCTGCCCGTCCTCCTGCGGTCCTCCATTCCACTCAAGAGCGATCTGGTTCCTTCTGGGACATGCTGGCGCTGAAGATCGTCTTTACGACGGTCTGCGTGGTTGTGGGATATCACTTCCGTCCGTTTAGCATTTCGAAGGAAATGGGCGCTGTAGCCGGCCTGCTGTTCGCGTTTGCGGTGATCTTTTTCGAGACGCGGCTGCAACGCATCAGCCTGCGGCGGCTAATCGGGGCCACGTCCGGATCGATTCTGGGCCTGCTCTGCGCGTATCTGACGTCGCTGATCTTCACGCACACGACGATGCCGGAGAGCACGCGATCGTTTTTCAGCCTGGCCGTGTTTCTGGTGATGGCTTACTTCGGGATGGTGCTTGGCGCGAACAAGGGCGACATGCTGAACCTGCAGGCGTTCGGCGGCGTGTTCGGCAGCGAGAAGTCGACGGGTCATTCGATGAAGCTGCTGGACACGAGCGTGATCATTGACGGGCGCGTGGGCGATATTGCCGAGGCGCTGTTCTTGGACGGGACGATCATTATTCCGCATTTCGTGTTGCGCGAGCTGCAGTTGGTGGCCGATTCGGCCGATCCGCTGAAGCGTCAGCGCGGGCGTCGCGGCCTGGAAGTGCTGCAGCGCATCCAGAAGATGCCGCACCTCGAGGTACAGATCGCCGAAGACGATTTTCAGCACATTCCCGACGTGGACATGAAGCTGATCGAGCTGGCGAAGCGCTACAACGCGAAAGTGGTGACCAACGATTTCAATCTGAATAAGGTCGCCACGCTGCAGGGGATCGAGATCATGAACGTGAACCTGCTGGCGAACGCGTTGAAGCCGGTGGTGCTGCCAGGCGAGATCATGCGCGTCTTTATTTTGCGCGAGGGCAAAGAGTACAACCAGGGCGTGGCGTATCTCGACGACGGCACGATGGTGGTGGTCGACGGCGCGCGCAAGATGATCAACAAGACCGTGGACATCAGCGTCACGTCGGTTCACCAGACGACCGCAGGCAAGATGATATTCGGGCGGTACGACGAGCGCGGCGAGCAGCAGGCTCCGCGTCCGGTTCCTTCGTCGTCGGAGGGGACTGGTGCGGGTCGCGGCGAAGGGTCGACGCACGGCGGCGAGCGGCCGCCTCGGCCGCTTTATCCTGAATCCGGGCGGTCCTAGAACGTGTTTGCCGAGACGATGTGGTCCGCGCCCAAATAGCTTCCATGAATTCAGGCGAGAACGTTCGGCTGATTGGAGTTCCTGCGGATGTGCACGACGATGTCGACGAAGGATTGCCGACCCGAACGCTGTTTGAGAAATGCCCGGGACAAGTTTTCCGAGTGGAAAAGGTTGAGCTTCCTGAGGGACTCGAAATTGCTTTGGCGTGCCTTCGCATAGGCCACGTCCTCGGAACGGAACCGTACATGCATACGATCTGGGTCGAGGCTGGATATCTCGAGACCGTCACTCGGAACTGACCCTGTCCATTCGCACCTGCACCGCAATTGCGATAGACTCCTAATCTTCCATGACGCGCATTGCTGCAATTGTTCCGGCTGCCGGGCTTGGCACGCGCATGGGCGCGGATCAGCCGAAGCAGTTCCTCGAGCTCGACGGCATGCCGCTGATTATTTTCACCCTGCGGCGGCTGGCGTCGTGTCCTGCGATCACCGATTTTCTGATCTCGACGCGGGCCGACGATGTGATGTCGCTGCAGGATAAAGTGGCGAAGGCGGCGCTGGGGCGGCCGGCGCGCGTGGTGCACGGCGGGGACACGCGGCAGCAGTCCGTGGCCAACGCGCTGGCGCAGGTGGATCCTTCGACGGAAATCGTCCTGGTGCACGATGCGGTGCGGCCGTTCGTGACGCGCGAGCAGATCGAGCGCCTGATCGCGGAGGCGCGGGCTCGGGGCGCGGCGATCTTGGGAGTTCCGGCGATCGATACGGTGAAAGAAGTGAAGCGGGCGAGCCTCCCCGAAGATGTGGCGCTGATTTCAGCGACGGTGCCGCGCGAACGCATCGTGCTGGCGCAGACTCCGCAGGCGTTTTCCTATGCCCTGCTGCGCGATGCATTTCGCAAGGCGCAGCAGGATGACCTGACGGCGTCGGACGAATCGGCGCTCGTCGAACGATTCGGTCACGACGTGTTTGTAGTGCAGGGATCGGAACGCAACATCAAGATCACGCGGCCTTCGGATATGGATCTGGCGCGGTTTTATCTGGAGCAGGAGCGAACTGCGGTGAAGGCATGACGTTCGCGCCCCATCAGCCACGACGACCGGCTCTGACGCCAGCCCTGCGGATGTCGCTCTTCTGGTTGATGATGATCGCGCTCGCGGCCGTGTTGTGGCTAATCAGCAGCAAGTCGCCGAACACGCCCGGCGCGACCGACATGAGCTATTCGGATTTCATGAGTCAGGTGGAGAAGAACAACATTGGGTCGGCGAAGCTTTTGGAATCCCGCAGCACCACCCAGATTCAGGGCCAACTTCGGCAGCCAGTGCAGAATTTCACGGCCACCATCCCGAACCAGGCGGTTACCGATCTGTTGCAGCGGCTCCGGAAACAAGGTGCGACGATCGATGTTCGAGAGGGCATGGGCGCGAATCCTGCGAGCGCGACTTCTTTGCTGATCAACATCGCGCCGCTACTGGTGATCGCTGTTCTTGCTCTTTTCATGTTCAGCCGTATGCGAAATCGGCGCAATCCACCGCAGCAGGGAACTCCGTCCAACAGGCCACTGGGATGAACTACGCTGGAATCGGCTACGATCTGCACCGGCTGGTCGAGGGCCGCAAGCTCATGATCGGCGGTGTCGAGGTGCCGTTCGATAAAGGCTCGCAGGGGCATTCGGACGGAGATGTACTTTGCCATGCGATCTGCGATGCGCTGCTGGGAGCGTCAGGCCAGGGCGATATCGGCACGCATTTTCCGGATACGGATCCGAAGTGGAACGGCGCTTCGAGCCTGATTTTTCTGGAGCATATTCGCAGCCATTTGACGAATCAGCGGTTTCGGATCGTGAATATTGACGCAATCGTGGTTTGCGAGCGGCCGAAGCTGGGCCCGCATTTCCCGGAAATGAAAAAAGCGCTGGCAAAGGCGCTGGGGATCACCACGGATGAGATCAATCTGAAAGCCAAGACCAACGAAGGCGTGGACGCCGTGGGGCGCGGCGAGGCGATTGCGGCGCACGCTGTCGCCACGCTGAGCCAGCACTGAGGCCCATGTCGTCTGGCGCACCACCCGGAGCTCCTTCAACCGCCGGTTCTTCTACTTCCGACGATGTTGCTGCGATTTTGGGCAAACGGGGTTGGCTGAGCTCCGAGAATGCGACGGCGGAATCGCAGACTGCTTTGCAAACGTGGTTCGCGCGCGCGGCTGAGTTGCTGGGACCGCATGCGGCGGGTCGCGCGGGACTCGAAAATCTCCTGGCGCTGGTTTTCGGCTACGACGCCGGTGCGATTCTGCGCCAGCCTGCGAATCAGGCGGTGCTCGTGCGGGACGGGGCGCGCGACGTGATTCGCGAGCTTGCGAATCGCGTGCTATCGGGCGGCGACGTGGATTCCGAGCGGCTGAAGGAAATTGTGGACGGAATGAAAGCGGCGCTGCCCTATCGCAGCCGCGACATGTTTCATCCGATTCGCGTGGCGCTGGCAGGCGCGGCCGGCAATGGGGAATTGGACCGCGTGATTTTGCTGCTGGATGCCGCGGCAAAACTGCGGTTTGCCGCGCCGGTGAAGGGAACGCGGCAACGGATGTTGGAATTCTGCGCTGCGCTGGATTGATTTGTCATGCCTACCGCGCCGATGAACTGGATCACCGGATTCCATGCCGTCGAAGAGGCCCTTGCGGCCGCGCGTCCGCTGGATCGGATTTTGATCGCGAAGGGCCGGCACGGCGAACGCCTCGAGGAAGTGGTGCGGCTGGCGAAATCGCGCGGGGTGCCGCTGCGGTTCGAGGATCGCCAGCAGATCGACCGGGCAACGGGGACGCGCGAGCATCAGGGAATTGCGGCGCTGGGCGCGGCCAAGCCGGCCGTTGAGCTGGAGGATTTGCTCGCCGCGAAAGGCGGGAACGGGCTGCTCGTGCTGCTGGACGGCATCGAAGACCCTCATAATCTGGGTGCGATCGTGCGCACGTCGCTGGCCGCGGGCGCGCAGGGGATCGTGATTCCGGAGCGGCGGGCGGCCGGATTGAGCGATACGGTGGAACGCGCGTCGGCGGGGGCGCTGGCGCATCTGCCGGTGGCGCGCGTGAAGAATCTGGTGCGCGCGATGGAGGAAATGAAGGAAGCAGGTTACTGGCTGGTGGGCCTGGACGAGCGCGCGGAAAAAACGCACACGGAAGTGGATTTGAAGGCTTCCGTCGGAATTGTGCTGGGCCGCGAGGGCGAAGGGCTGCACGAGCTGACCCGCAAGCGCTGCGATTTTCTGGTGTCGATTCCGACGCAAGGGCCGGTGCGGTCGCTTAACGTGTCGGTAGCCGCCGGCGTCATGCTGTTCGAGTCGGTTCGCCAACGGCGCGGTTAGCTGTCGTATTTCAGCAGAGAGAAAACGTCGACACCCGCCAATTTCTTGCGGCCGTTGAGGAAATTCAGTTCGACGGCGAAGGCTGCGCCGACGATTTCACCACCGAGTTGGCGGACGAGATCGATGGCAGCGGCTGCGGTGCCGCCGGTGGCGAGCAGATCGTCGCATAGCAACACGCGCTGGCCTTTCTTCACGGCATCCTGATGGATTTCGAGCTGATCGGTGCCGTACTCGAGCTGATAAGTCACCGAGGCCGTCTTCCACGGCAGTTTTTTCGGCTTGCGCACGGGGATAAATCCGGCGCCGAGGCGGTAGGCCAGGGCCGGGGCGAAAATAAATCCGCGCGCTTCGATTCCGGCGACGATGTCGACTTTTTGTCCTCCGTAATGCTCGCAGAGCTGGTCGACCAGCTCGTGAAACCCCTTTCCATCCTGAAGCAGCGTGGTCAGGTCATAAAACAAGATTCCCGGCTTCGGGTGATCGGGAATTTCGCGGATCAGTTTTCTTAGGTCGCCCATCGTCTCCTCGTGGTGAGATTAACCGTCGTATTCGATCGAAAACGCATCCGCAAATCCAGGATCCATCTCGGCCGGTTGTTCGCTCACGCCCGTGACAGAGGAGCCCTGCGGCCCTCGCTCGAGATTTTCGCGGAGCGACGCGAGCGCGGCGGACCCTCCGATCGCGTAAACTTCGACGCGGCCATCGCGAAGATTTCGGACGTATCCCGCCAGTTTCAGATAACGCGCGCCTCGTTCGACGAAATAGCGGTAGCCGACGCCTTGCACGGTTCCGCTCACGTAGAAGCGCTTAGCCTTTTGTTCTTGTTGCACGGCGTAGTCCGCCCCGGGGCCAGCAAACGCGCGATTTTAACCCAGCCGCACGCGCTGCGAGCCTGTCTTTTTGAGGCTGGTTTCGAAGGCATTGTGATATTTTCCGTCCGAGATGCAGCGCGATTGCGCCGAACGCCGCGGTGCGAAGGCGCATCTAATTTCTAAAATGATCCCAGGCAATCATCGGACGAAGATGCTCGTGATTGCGGCACTCACCGCCGTCGCGCTTGTGCTTAGCCCGGCCCTCGTGCGCGCGCAGGACGATGGTCAAGGTCCGATCGCGCCTCCGCCGAAGTACGAAGTGAAGCGCATTCCCTCGGTGCCGCACCCGGGGCCCCCGCCGATCCCGCAGGAGGAAATCGTCCGGCGATTGGCAGCGGCGGAAGACGCGGCGCGAAAAGTATACGAGACGTACGATTTCATGCAGACGATTCGCATCGAGGAGCTGTCGACGCCCGGCGGAAAGTTTACCGTGACGGGCGAAGAATACACGCGGCCCGACGGCCAGCGCATGTGGCGCGTGGTAAAACCTCCGGAATCGAATCTCAAGCTGACGCACTATTCGTTTGAGGATGTGCGCACGATCACCACGCTTCCGATTTTTTTTCTGACATCGGACCAGGTTGCGAATTACGATTTTCTCTACGCCGGGCAACAGAAGCTCGATGAGCTTAACACCTATGTTTTCCAGGTGAAGCCGAAGCAGCTAAGCCGCACACAGCGCCTGTTTCAAGGCGTCGTGTTCGTGGACGACCACGATCTCGCCATCGTCGAAACCTACGGGAAATTCGTGACGGAGCTGCTCGACGAAGGCGCGAAGCTGCCGTTCGATCTGTTCGAGACGTATCGGGAGAATTTTCAGGATAAATACTGGCTGCCGACTTATACGACTTCCGACGATTATCTGGGCTCAGGCGACGATCAATTTCAGTTGCGGCTGGTGATCCGTTCGAGCGGGTTCAAGCTGAACGCGTCGGCAGCGCCCGGCTCCGCGCCGACTCCAGCTGCTCGACCCGCTACGCCACATAACTAATCCGCGGTCCGCAGGTACCCGGGCAGATCCCGAATGGAAGGCAGCAGCAAGTCCGGGCGCGCGGAGCTAATTTGCGCCGCCGAAGGGAAGGGGCCGAGTACGCCGATCGCACGCACCCCGGCTCGCCGTGCCATTTCAATATCGGCGGGTGCATCGCCAACGTAGACGCACTCCTCGGGCTTGGCGCGCATCCGCGACAGCGCTGGGTGGAGCGGGGCCGGGTGTGGCTTTTTGCGAGCGGTGTCTTCGCTGAAGATACACGCCGAAAAGTGATCGCGCAGGCCGAAGTCGCGCAACTGCCGGCGCACACGCCCGCGGCTGCCGGCGGTGACGATTCCGAGCTCGAAGCGGCGTGCCAGGACTCGCAGGGTCGTTCGCGCACCGGCCAGCAGCGGCGGCCGCTCCGCGCTATAGGCCGTGCGCCAGAGCCGATCGGCGCGGTCCCAATGCAATTTCGGAATTCGTGCTGCGCGATAGACGCGATACCAGTCGGGTGAATAATGGCGGTCGATTTCGGTGGCGCCCCAAGCAATTCCCAGCGCACGAAACATCGAGAGGTAGGCGTGCTGGTCCGCGGCGTAAGAATTCAGGATCGTGCCGTCCCAATCGAAGAGCACAACGCGAGTCTGAAGGGGCGTTCGACCCATACGACAACGATCGTATCAGAGGTAAGAAGGAGCGGATTCGGGTAGAAGCGGACTAGCCAACTTTGTAGCGCATCGGCAGAAAATCGTCGCGTTCGAGCGCGAAATCGTCGAAGCTCGCAGCGTATGCTCTCCAGCCTGGGGTGTCGGTGTCTTCGGCGCGCACCACGTGAGCTGCCGTGCACATCTGCACGCGGCCGAAGCCGAGCGGCCGGTCGACCAGTGCGACTTCGAGTTCGATGGCCATCCCAGGCTCGATGACGCGCGGGGCGAGAAAATAGACTCCGCTCGAGCTGATATTGCGCGTGACGAGTGAGACGGGAACGGGCTCGACTGCCTCGCCGATGCGCGTGAGGCGAAGTGGAAGGGAAAGCGAAGCGCGCGGGTAGCGACGGCGCTCGGCCGCGACGCCAATCGTATGCGTGGGCACGCGGGCGAAACGCCTCGGCCCGGGTTTGCCTGTAAGAGATGGTACAGATTCCGTGCGACTCGCATCCTCACGTGCTGGAGAGAAATCGGCGCGATCATCCCGTTCCGGCACAGCTCCCATCGGACAACCCCCAAGAAACTGCCTGAATGCCCGTGAACGACCCCCGTTCAGGTTGAACGAATATGCTCGACGCCGGCGAAAGGTTCAACCTGGGCCAGGGAAAAAAGTGTCTTATGATGCAACCCTCCCCGAGCAACCGTATCGGCCCGAAAACAATGAGCTTCCGGGGCCAGGCGCACGGTCGAGAGCTCAGACATTGATCGTGAGAATCGGATAGCCCCCGTTTTGAACCTCCGCTATTGTGAGGGCGTTGGAACCGTTTTGGGGGGAAGGTTAGAAAATGCTTAGAAGGCGAAGCGAGGCGAAAACAGGCGCCCCAGGACGCGAGAACGGTTCGCAATGGCGCGCCGTCGAGTCTCGCGACCGCCGCGCGGACGGATCGTTTGTGTACGCCGTGCGATCGACGGGCATCTATTGCCGTCCGTCTTGCCCGTCACGCAAGCCGCACCGCGAGCAAGTGGTGTTCTTTCCGCTGCCCGAAGCCGCGGAGCAGAGCGGATTTCGCGAATGCCGTCGTTGCCGGCCGCGCACGGTCCCGATGCGCGATGCCCGGATCGCAACCGTCGCTCGCGTCTGCCGTGAAATCGAGGCACAGGTCGAGGCCGACCCGGGAATCGATCTGCGCAGCGATACGCAGCTCACGCTCGCGGCGCTTGGCAAGTCCGCAGGGATGAGCCCTCACCAGCTCGATCGCGCATTTCGGACCGCGATGGGCATAACGCCGCGCCAGTACGCCGATGCACAGCGCATGCGGCGGCTGAAATCGAATTTGAAAAAAGGAGATAACGTGACGACAGCATTGTACGAAGCAGGATATGGCTCTTCGAGCCGGCTTTACGAACGCGCGCCGTCGCATCTGGGAATGACACCCGCCGAATATGGCCGCGGCGGCGCCGGAATGGATATTCATTACACGATTGTCGATTCGCCGTTGGGGAAATTGCTCGTTGCCGCGACCGACCGGGGCATCAGCGCCCTCTATTTGGGCGAATCGGGCGCCGCGCTGCGAGCTGCTCTCCGGAAGGAGTATCCGGCAGCTAATCTGACTGTGGAGGAGGGTGTTAGCCGGCGCGAGAGGGAAGACGGGAGCCTTGGCGAACGTGTGGCCAAGATCCTGGCGCATCTGCGCGGGCAGGAACCGCACCTGGATCTTCCGACCGACGTGCAGGGCACGGCTTTTCAGCGCCGCGTCTGGGAAGAACTGCGCAAGATTCCGTACGGGGCGACAAAGACTTACACGGAGGTTGCGCGAGCTATCGGACGCCCGCAAGCAATCCGCGCAGTGGCGCGAGCGTGCGCGATGAATCCCGTCTCAGTGGTGGTGCCGTGCCATCGCGTGGTACGCCGCGACGGGAACTTGGCTGGATACCGGTGGGGGATCAGCCGCAAGCAGGCGCTGCTGGAACACGAAGGCAAATCGGCGAAAAACTAGAAAGTGACGGATGGCGGGAGCGCGCCGTCTAGAGCAAGCCGGAGCCGCTCAGCCCTGCGGGTGGATCCGCTCCGTGCCCTTGGGCCAGTGCGGCTTGAACTGCGAATCTGGCAGGTCCGGATTCCGCACGATCTTCGAGTACTTCACAATGGAATAATCACCGGATCCCGCCTCGAAGAATTCCTGTTGGGCCGGCAGCCAGGTCGATTCGTCCAGCCAGATTTGGATTTTGGAGATCTGGCTGCGTACGGCTTCCATTTTCGGGGTCAGTTCGAGTTCGACCGCCTTGCGGTCGTCGATCTTGTCTTCCCTCATGTACGTCACCAGAAAGCTTTTCCGCATTTCGTTGCTATCGGTTCCGAAGCCCAGCAGAAGGAATTGGTCCAGGAGCGCGCGATTCTTGCCCAGGTTATATTCCTCGACGCGTTTCAGGCCTGGCGTGTAGACGAACAGGCTGTCTCCCGTGCGGAGGATGGTGCGCGGGTCGGGAGCCGTGAGATCGAGCAGCATGCGATCGCCGCGGACCTTGATGGTGCCCGATTCTGTAGATTTGTCGTTGACGACGACGGTTACTTTGGTTCGTTCGATGTCGGCAGAGACGCTGCGGAAATCCTTGGCCCGCGCGTCCAGCTCGCGAAACGCGCTTTCGAGCGACTGCGAGCCTTTCGCCTGCGCGAGAACGGGTACGCTTGCCCACGCCAACGTGGCGCCGACGATGGCGAACGTGGCCATCGCCACTTTGCCGCATCTACAAATCCGCAATTTCCCCCCAATGAGCGATCAGTGGCCGAGATGTTTCATCATAGCACAGTGAAAAGCGGCGAAAATATGTCCGCTGCGGGGTATCGGCTGGACGCAGATCGTAGTTTCGCCTGAAGGCGAAGGGATTCGCCGCTTGGTCGGCGCTGCCATTCGTTTAATTTGAATTCGGCTTCGACAGGGGACTAGAATCATCTCCGGGGCACAGGGAGAAAAGGCTTGACAAGAAATGGCACCCTATGGAGAATGCGTTGCGCGCCGTTTCTGCCTTCCCCCTGAGGTAGTCGTCCGATCCTCCCCTTTCGCATCGCCGGAATAGTCTGCGAGGAGACCGGTGGCGGAAAAAGAAAATACAGCAACCAGTATGGACATGGACCGAGAAGTCATCCGTTGTCAAGTATGCGGGTTGGTGCAGTACCGCACGCGGACGGGAAATTGCCGTCGCTGCCTGCGTTTACTGCCCCCAAAGGTGACGTTTGTCATTCCGACGCCGTCGCCACAAGACTTGCCTGGGGATGACCGGCAATTGTTTGAGAACTGGCCGAACCGAGAGACGGTGGAAAACATCGGCCAGCGCATACGGCAGTTGCGAGAATCGCGCGGTATGACGCAGAGCCAGCTACAGGCCCGCTCGCGCGTATCACGTTCGTATTTGTCCCGTATCGAAAGCGGACAGATGACCCCCAGCCTCGGCACGCTCGAAAAGATTGCTGAAGCACTTGGAGTCGGACTGAATCGCTTCTTCGTTCCCGAGACAAACGGCGAAACGGTACTCGAGGATCCTTTCATTCAAGGTCTTCGTCCGTTCTTGCGGCAGCTGGATTGGACGCAGTGGCAGGGCATTCTGAAGAGGCTGCAGGCGATCAGCGAGCACGTCAGCACCAATCATATGGTGCGCCCGATGCCGCCGCAGACCTCCGACCGAATGCCGACGGGTGTGCCTCGCCGCACGGCGCAAGGCGGGCATATCGCTTCTGCGCTTCATCGCTAGAGCGGCCGCAGCGGGCTGCTGCTATAGCGCGAAAACAGAATCGGCCGGGCGCATACCCGATGCGCGCCCGGCCGTTGTATTTCCCCTCTAATTCTCTCCCTTTAATTGACGCGAACCCTTACGTCGGAACCATGCTCCATATGCACGGAATCGATGAACCGGATCTGCCTCTGATCGAGCGTCATGACGAGAGAAGAGGTTCGCGTGCCGTCGCCGAAGAATCGCACGCCGCGCAGCAGGCTGCCGTCGGTGACGCCCGTGCAAGCGAAAATAATCTTCTTGCCCGGAGCGAGGTCGGCGGTGTCGTAAATTTTCTTGGCGTCCTTCACGCCCATGGCCGCCAGGCGTTCTTCATGCTCAGGGTCCTTCACCACGAGCCGGGCGATGATTTGGCCGTTCAGGCAGCGCAGAGCGGCCGCGGTCAGAACCCCCTCGGGAGCGCCGCCCGTGCCCATCACCACGTGAACGCCGGAGCCCATGAGTGCGGTGCTGATGCCGGCCGAGAGGTCCCCGTCCGAGATCAGCCGGATTCGCGCCCCAGTCTTGCGGATATCGCGAATGATTTTTTCGTGGCGGGGACGATCCAGGACCATCACGACCAAGTCTTCCACGTCGCGCTCGAGCCGCTTGGCCACCAGCCGAAGATTGTGTTCGACCGGCGCGTCGAGCTCGACTGCTCCGCGGCAGCTGGGGCCGACGATGATCTTTTCCATATACAGATCGGGCGCATGTAGCAGCCCATCCGATTCGCTCGCCGCCAGTACGGTGATGGAGTTCGGAGCGCCTGTGGCGCACAGATTCGTTCCCTCGAGCGGATCGACGGCGATATCGACTGACGGAAAGCCGGGGTTCTTCGCCTTGTTTCCCGCGCCGACCTTTTCGCCGATGTAGAGCATGGGCGCCTCATCGCGCTCGCCTTCGCCGATTACGATGGTGCCGTTCATATTGACTGTTTCCATCTCGGAGCGCATCGATTCGACGGCCGCCTGGTCAGCCTTGTGGCCGTCGCCCAGGCCCATTGTGCGGGCCGATGCAATCGCCGCCGATTCCACCACGCGCAGAAATTCCAGACTTAAAGCACGTTCCATACTTCCCCCCGGAGAGTGAGCTTGAACTTGAGGCAAGAGCTGCGCCTGTTTGCTAATGATAGTCCAAACGCCTAGCCGCAGCGCCCATTTTCGGGTCGCCCTGTGCCCCGGTTTAGATGAAGGCGGAGATGCCGGTGATACGTTCGCCGATCACGAGCTTGTGGATATCGTGCGTGCCTTCGTAGGTGTAGACCGATTCGAGATTGTTCATGTGGCGCATGATCACGTAGTCGTCCACGATGCCGTTCGCGCCCAGGATTTCCCGCGCGAGGCGAGCGGTTTCGCGTGCCATCCAGACATTGTTCATTTTGAGCATTGAGATGTGCGATGGATGCACCCGGCCGTGGTCCTTCAGCCGCCCCACGTGCAGTGCCAGAAACTGCGCCTTCGTGATCTCGGTGATCATCCAGACCAGCTTTTCCTGAACCAGTTGGTGCGATGCGATGGGCCTATCGTTGAATTGCTTTCGTTGCTTCGCGTAGCGGAGGGCCGTGTCGTAGCAAGCCATCGCCGCGCCAATCGCGCCCCAGCCGATCCCGTACCGGGCCTGGTCCAGGCACGCGAGCGGACCGCGAAGACCCTGCGCGCCGGGCAGCAGATTTGCGGCGGGGATGTTGCAATCGGTCATTGCAAGCCCGCTGGTAACCGACGCCCGCAGCGACTGCTTGCCGTGGATGGCCCAAGCTTTAAATCCCGGCGTTCCCTTTTCAACTAGGAAGCCACGAATTTTTTCATCCTCGCACTTCGCCCAGACCACTGCGACATCGGCGATCGACCCGTTCGTGATCCACATTTTTTCGCCGTTCAAAACGTAGCGATCGCCGGTTTTCACCGCACGCGTCAGCATCCCGCCGGGATTGGAGCCAAACTGCGGCTCTGTGAGCCCGAAGCAGCCAATCGCCTTGCCTTGTTGGAGCGCCGGGAGCCATTTGTCCTTCTGCGCGTCCGATCCGAACGCATGAATCGGATACATCACCAGGGCCGACTGCACAGAGGCAAAGCTGCGCAGGCCGGAATCGCCGCGCTCCAGCTCCTGCGTCACCAGCCCGTACTCCACGTTCGACATTTCCGCGCAACCGTATCCCTTCAGGTTCGCGCCGAACAGTCCCAGCCTCGCCATTTCCGGCACCAAGTTCATCGGGAACGTGCCTTCGCGGTCATGCTGTACGATGATGGGCAGCACCTCGTCGTCCACGAATTGCCGCACCGATTTTCGGGCCAGTTTTTCTTCGTCGCTCAGCAGGGAATCGAAGTCCAGAAAATCGACTCCGGAAAATGAAGGCATCAGGTATCTCCCGCGGCATTCTACCGGACTTGCGCCGCCCCGCGCCACCAGCCGCCGGTGTGCCATTTGCACCCCTCCGCGAACGACAAGCGCGGCGATCTGTCCGAGGCATTTACAGTATTAACTCATCGTGACCTGGAGTCGCCCGAGCGGGGCAATCCCTTCGCAATGGGTTAAGATGATGTTTCAGCCCACGATGGCTTCAGGGATAGCCCTCTGTTATCGTTTTTTCGCGGACTTTCGGCCGGAGGACCTGGATGTCGGCTGCAATCGCCGGGACAACAAAACGCGCCGGTACCCCTGAACCGCGCTCACGGGATGGTTGGCTTCTCGTATTGCTGCTTCTCCTGTTCGTCCCGCCACTGATGGGCAGCGCCTACTGGATGTATCTGCAGGCTGCCAAGGAAATCGAAAAAAGGGAACTGGCCGGCGACCTGGTCCGCGCCCGTACGCTCGCCGCGATCGTCGATAAGGACCTTTCGTCCGCGGAGAATATCCTCACGTCGATTGCAGGCCGCCAGACGCTTCGCCACGATTGGCAGCATCGCAACCTGCCCTCCGTCGAACGCGACCTCCAGGAGGCTCGCACTTTTGAGCCGGCTTTCCTTTTCGCCAGCGTGTATGAGCCTGACGGCACCCTGCGGGTGATCGTCCCCTCCGACCCGATCGTCGGCCGCAACTTCGCCTACCGCGACTGGTTCAAGGGCGTGACCGCGCACAGGCAGCCCTATGTCTCCAATGTCTATCGCACCGACGCAGGCTCCAAGCCTCTCGTCGTTGCGGTAGCCGTCCCGATTCTCGACGACCAGGGAAATGCGGCCGGAGTATTGATGGCCACGTATAGCCTGGACAACCTCGCCGCGAAGTTCAGCTCCATTGAGAGGGGTGGCTGGCCGGGGTTCGTCATCGTCGACGGGAACGGTGTGATCGCCGCCTCCCCGAAAGTCGGTGCGCAAAGCGCGCCCGTGAATATCTCGCTTTCGGGCTTGGTCGGGCGCGCGCTGCAGGGATCGGAAGGCGCCGGCAAGGTCAGCGTCGAAGGCGAAAGCAACTTCGTCGGCTTCGCTCCGATTCCGGGGCTCGGCTGGGCTGCCTTGTACGAGCAGCCTGAAAGCCAAGCGCTGGCGACGGCGATGCGCCTGAAGCGCCAGTTCCGCTCCATGAGCCTGTACCTGGTCCTGATTTATCTGGTGACCGCAGCGTTTACGGCCTTCCTGATGCGCAAGGAAATGCGTCTCGCCGCCGCCAATCAGGCGCTGAATCGCGAGCTCGGGAAACAGTTCGCTGAGACGCACCGCTCCCGGCAGGAAGTTGACAATTATTTCATGCTCTCACTCGACCCGCTTTGTATCGCAGGCTTCGACGGCTATTTCAAGCGCGTGAATCCGGCGTGGGAAAAAGTGCTTGGCTGGACGACCCAGGACATGGTTTCGCGCCCGTTCACCACATTCGTGCACCCCGACGATCGCGACCGCACCGCGGAGGTGGCCGCTCGGCTGGCGAAGGGGGAGGACGCCGTCCAATTCGAGAACCGCTACCTCTGCAAGGATGGTTCGTTCCGCTGGTTCATGTGGAATGCCACTACGTCGCTCGAAGACAAAGTGATCTTCGCCACTGCGCGCGACGTGACCGAACTGAAGCAGGTACAGGAGCAGCTCGTCGCCGCTAAAATCGCCGCCGAGCGCTCGAACAAATTCAAGGACCAGTTCCTCTCAACGATGAGCCACGAACTGCGCACGCCGCTGAATGCCGTACTCGGTTTTTCCGACCTGCTCGGCGAGCCTCGCTACGGCGCGCTCAGCGAAAAGCAGCAGCGCTACCTCAGCCACATTTCCAACGGGGGCCGCCACCTCCTGCGACTGATTAACGACATTCTCGATCTATCTCGCATCGAAGCCGGGCGGCTCCAGCTTCACATCGAAACCGTCTCGCTGGAAACATCCTTCAGTGAAGCCTGCGACACGCTGCAGCCTTTGGTGAGCCGAAAGAACCAGACGCTCCTGCGACGCCCTGCGCCCGGTCTCAGTGTAAAAGCCGATCCCACGCGCTTGAAGCAGATCCTGATGAATTTGATCGCCAACGCCGTCAAGTTCACCCCCGAAGGCGGAAAAATCGATCTCTCCGCCAAACGCATTGAAGACATGGTGCGAATCGACGTTCGCGACACCGGTCCCGGCATCCCTCCCGATGAGCAGCAACGGATTTTCGAAGCCTTCTACCGCCTCAGCCACAGCGCCAAAGCGCCCGAGGGCACCGGTCTCGGCCTCGCGATCACCCAGCGCCTGGTCGAGTTGCACGGCGGCTCGCTCGGCTTGGAAAGCGAGGTCGGCAAGGGCAGCTGCTTCTACTTCTCGCTGCCATGCGTGCCCGAAATTTTGCCGGCCCTTGAGCATGGAACGGAGAACAAGACACAAATTGCGCCTGCGTCTCAGATTCTGGTGGTCGAAGACGACAAAACTGCGGCCGCCCTGCTCGAAGCTCAACTGGTTTCAGCCGGCTATCGCGTTACCTTGTGCACCGACCCGGAGAAGGCGGTCGAGCTCGCCGTCGCGATTCAGCCAGCAGCGGTCACCATGGATATTGTGATGAAGCCGATCGACGGGTGGCAGATTCTGACGTCGCTCAAGAGTGACCGCCGCACCGCGCACATTCCTGTAATCGTAGTGACCATCGTCGATCAGCCATCGACTGGCGCTCTGCTCGGCGCGGACGAATACATCGTAAAGCCTGTCGAGAAGCTTGTGCTGCTGGCTTCGGTCGACCGCGCCTTGAGCCGCTCCGCTCGCTCCGGACCTCGCTCGATCCTGATTGTCGAGGACCATGCACCCACGCGCGAGTTCATCGCCGAATCGCTGATCCACCGCGGCTATCTGGTAGATCTCGCCGCGGACGGCGCTGCGGCTCGAACGCGCGTCGCGAAAGCACCCCCCGAGCTCGTGATCCTCGATTTGATCCTGCCCGACGTGAGCGGCCTCGACCTGTTGGCAGAGTGGCGCGGAAATCCCGCCACCGCCGACTTGCCCGTTTTCGTGCTGACGAGCAAGGACCTCACGCGGTCGGAAAAGGAATTTCTCGAATCCAACAGCGCGGCGCTGCTTCGCAAGTCGGAGCGCTGGCAGGATGCTCTGTTCCGGCAGTTGAAGCTGGTGGTTCCGCCGGACGTCATGACCCACTCGTAAGCCACCCGGCGGATCCCGGGCCTGTTACTTGTTTGTGTCACAACGGAACACAAAACCTGTCGTTTGCTAGCTGTTCCCCTAAAATTGAAGTTCGCCAACGCTCTCAGGGAATATCCAGAGTCGGCTAGCAGTCTGAACCTGGCGCACTTCGAAATGAGCCCTTCCTCATATTCGAATCAGCCGGACGGCGCATCCAATCGCGTCCCGCTTCTTGGCGTTCCATTTTGGCTCACCAGAAGTGCATTCGGTCTGGTTCTTCTTGCGGTATTGGCCGGTGCGGTCCGCAGGGCCGGGGCTGATGAGGGCCCGAATAGCCAAAACCCTTCCGACGATCTCAAGCAGCTGACTTTGGAACAGCTTGGAGCAGTCGAGGTCACCTCGGTTTCGAAGGATCCCCAGCAAGTTCAGAAAATACCCGCGGCAATTTTCGTTATCACGCAGGAGGACATCCGGCGTTCGGGAGCGACGAGCATTCCCGAGGCACTGCGCCTGGCGCCGGGCGTGGAGGTTGCGCAAATTGACGGGAACCACTGGTCGGTCGCCATTCGGGGCTTTGCAGGACAGTTCTCAAAGTCCCTGCTTGTCCTGGTTGACGGCCGGAGCATTTACACACCGCTCTTCGAAGGGGTGTATTGGGACCTGCCGTACGTGATGCTGGAAGACGTTGACCGTATCGAGGTGATTCGCGGACCTGGCGGCACGATCTGGGGAGCAAACGCTGTCAATGGCGTGATCAACATCATCACCAAAAGCTCCAATGATACCCACGGCGTCCTGGCAACCAGCGGCAGCGGTACTGTGGATCAGGGAACCGGCGCCTTCCGGTACGGCGGCACGGTAGGGAAGGATTTCGATTATCGCATTTACGGAATGGGCGAAATTCGCGGTCAGGAATTTCATCCCGATGATGACGGATTCGACCACTGGCGAATGGGCCAGATGGGCTTCCGTACGGACTGGAAGAGCGGCGAGAGAGACACCTTCACCGTTCAGGGAGACCTCTATCGCGGGGAAAGCGGAGAAAGCATAGAGATCGGCTCATTTTTTCCTCCCGCGGAAACGGCGGAGCAAGGGTGGGGCTACGCCTCCGGCGGCGATCTCTTGGCCCGCTGGCAGCACACCACCGGAGAAGGCTCCGATATCCAAATTCAAACCTATTTCGACCGGACCAATCGCCAGGACTTTGAACTCGGCGAGACGCGGGACACATTCGACGTCGACTTTGTGCAGCACGCCCGTGTTCACGAGGACCAAGAGTTAACCTGGGGCTTGGGCGCACGTGTGAGCCCAAGCAACTTCATTCAGACCTCCCAGGGCGTGAACTTTCTGCCGGCCAAGCAGGTTGACAGCATCTACAGCGGCTTCGTGCAGTATGAACTTCCGATCGTTCGCGACAAACTGACCCTGACGGCCGGAACCAAGCTCGAGCACAACAACTTCAGCGGTTTCGACTGGCAGCCCAGTGTGAGGTTGCTGTGGACGCCGACGCTGCACCAGTCCTTCTGGGCCGCGGTCACTCGTGCTGTGCGAACACCCTCGCGCCTGGACCAGGACGTGCAGTTCAATATTTTTGACGAATTTTACACGCCGCCTCCGACCGGAACGGGACCGCCGCAGGCTCCCATACCGCTCTATTTCCAAATCGACGGAGACCCCACGCTGAAGGCGGAGCAGTTAATCGGCTCCGAGGTGGGCTATCGCACGCAGGCTAGCGCCAAGCTCTATATCGACTTCACCGCGTTTTACAACAGCTACGGCAACCTGCAAGGCTACGGGCCAATCGGGCTCAGCGAATCAATCATGGGGAATCCTCCGGAGCCATTTCTCTTCTTCGTGCTGCCTTACGCAAACGTGATCGTAGGCCACACGGTAGGCACGGAAATCGCCCCTGATTGGAAAATCACACCTTGGTGGCAGGTGCGGGGCTCCTATTCCTATCTGCATATGTCGCTAAGGGACAAGGAAGGGTTCACCGATACTGGAAATATTCTCAGCTCGTATTTGGGGTCGAGCCCTAACAGCCAGGTTGCGTTCCAGTCGCTCTTCAACTTGCCGAAGCGGTTCGAGCTCGATGAAACATATCGATTCACCGGCGCCCTTCCCGCGCAGGCGGTGGGGTCCTACAGCACCGCCGACGTCCGTTTGGGATGGCATGTAAGCGTACGAGATGCCGGAGTGCTCGATTTTTCCGTGCTTGGGCAGAATCTTCTAGAGCCTTCTCACGTTGAATTTGGAGGGGATCCGGGTCCGCTGGTGGGGATCAAGAGAAGCGTCTACGGGAAGATCACATGGAAAATGTGACGTCCTTCTCGCCTGGCGCCTCCGCACCTAACCGCGGCACTGTTTCATCCCCCCGCCGCAGGCATGCATTCTTGCAGCGCCTTCGTCGCGTCGCCGTTGTTGTCACGATCGCGTTTGGGGCGTTCAGCCCGGAACCGATCCTGCGCGCCCAACAGCCGAAGGCCAGCGAGTTTCAGGTCAAAGCCGCGTATCTCTATAACTTTGGCAGATTCGTCCAGTGGCCCGACGAAAGTGGAACGGATCGCCACGAATCCTTTGAGATCTGTGTGCTAGGTACGGATCCGTTCGGCCAAGCTCTAGACGCCACGTTGGCTGGTGGAACGATCGGCGGAAAGAGCGTGGCGGCAAAGCGAATCACCAAACCGCAGGACGTCGACAGCTGCCGCATCCTTTTCATTAGCTCATCGGAAGAAAGTCACCTGAAAGAGGACTTGGCCGCGCTCGACAAGACCCGCGTCCTCACGGTCAGCGACATCCCGAGGTTCTCGGAGCGCGGCGGCATGATCGGCTTCATCTTGGACGGAAACCGCGTGCGCTTCGACGTGAACCTCGACAGCGCGCAAGGAGCCGGGCTGACTTTGAGTTCCGAATTGCTCAAGGTCGCGACCAGCGTCCGAAAAGTCTCTCGCTCGGGAGGCTTTTAGGCGATGCGCCGTTTTGGAGATGCGTCAATCGCCCGCAGGCTGACCTGGATGAATATGCTGGTCAGCGCCGCGGCTCTGGTGTTGGCGTGCGCGGCGTTCATCGGTTATGACCTGGTGACCTTTAGACTGACCATTGTCCGCAATCTTTCCACGCAAGCGCAGATCATCGGCTCCAACAGCGCTTCGGCCCTTCTCTTCAACGACCCGCAGGCCGCGGAAACCACCCTTTCCGCGCTGAAGGCCGCGCCCAATATTTTGTCCGCTGTAATTTACATGCCGGACGGCCAGCCTCTCGCCACCTATTCGCGCGACCGGAGCGACGCCATCTCCCGGCCTCCCTCGATTAGCGCCGGACAGATCGAAACGCATGTGTTGGGTAGCCACGAAATCGAGCTGGTTCGGTCGATCGTGTTCCAGGGAAAGCCGATTGGAACAGTGTACATTCGATCCGACCTGCAGGAACTCGATCAACGTATGGACCGCTATTTGGGGATCGCTCTCATCGTCCTCTTCGTTTCGCTCATGGCGGCGCTGCTCGTTTCGTCGGTGTTTCGCAGAGCGATTGCGACACCCATCATCGACCTCGCACGGATCGCCAGGGCGGTGTCTCACGACAAGAACTATTCCGTGCGGGCGGCCCCCGTTCGCGGCGAGGGAGAGCTGACGATCCTGATCGACGCATTTAACGAAATGCTCACGCAGATCGGCGAGAACGAAACCGATCTGCTAAGAGCTCACGACAGCCTGGAGCAACGCGTACGGGAGCGCACCGCCGAGCTCGAGACGGCCAAGCGGGAGGTGGAGGCTTTTTCCCAATCCGTGGTCAAGGCCAAAGAAGAGCTTGAACGCTCCAGCAAGTTCAAGGACCAGTTTCTTTCCACGATGAGCCACGAATTGCGCACGCCGCTGAACGCTGTGCTGGGCTTTTCCGATCTTCTTGGCGAAGACCGTTACGGATCTCTCAACGACAAGCAGCGCCGCTACGTGAATCATATTTCCACAGGAGGGAAGCACCTCCTCCGGCTGATCAACGACATTCTGGATTTGTCGCGCATCGAGGCGGGGCGTCTGCAGCTGACGATCGAAACCGTGCGTGTCGACACCAGCTTGTCGGAAGCGTGCGACACTCTGCAGCCGCTGGCCAGCAAGAAAAACCATCACCTGATCAAGCATCCTGCGCCGGGACTGAGCGTTCGCGCTGACGCCACCCGGTTGAAACAAATTCTGATGAACCTGATCGGTAACGCAGTCAAGTTCACGCCCGACGGGGGAACGATTGAATTAGCGGCCAAGAAAATTGACGACCATGTCCGACTGGAGGTTCGCGATTCCGGCCCTGGCATTCCTCCGCACGAGCAGAAGCGCATCTTCGAAGCGTTTTATCGGCTAACTCAGAATGCCAAGGCGGCCGAAGGCTCGGGCCTGGGACTCGCCATCACCCAGCGATTGGTCGAACTGCATGGCGGCAAGCTCGGCCTCGAAAGCGGGCCGGGCATGGGCAGCTGCTTCTTCTTCACACTGCCGCTGGTTCCGTCCGTTGAGCCGCGCCGGGAAATTGAAACGGCGGATGAGCACGTCCGTCGCTCGGTCGCAAAAGTTCTTGTGGTCGAAGACGATCGGACAGCTGCCACGCTTTTGGAGACCCAACTCGTTTCCGCAGGCTACGAGGTCATTCTGTGCACGGAACCCGCGCGGGCCGTCGAAATGGCCGCCGAGCTTCAGCCCTCCGCCGTGACCACGGACATCGTGATGAAGCCAATCAACGGCTGGCAGGTATTGACTGCCCTAAAGAGCGATCGCCGCACCGCCCAGATTCCGGTGATCGTGGTGACCATCGTCGATCAGCCGTCCACCGGCGCGCTGCTGGGAGCCGACGAATATGTCGTGAAGCCGGTCGAGAAACTGGTGCTGCTGTCCGCCGTCGATCGTTGCTTGAGGCGCTCCTCTCGTTCCGGGCAGCCGTCGATACTGGTGGTGGAGGATCATCCCCCCACGCGTGAATTCATCGTTGAATCGCTGATGCGCCGCGGCTATCTGGTGGAAATTGCCGCCGATGGGGCTGCGGCCCGCAGTCGAATCGCGCGGGGACTGCCGGGGCTGGTGATCCTGGATCTGATTCTGCCGGATGTCAGCGGCTTCGACCTGCTGGCGGAGTGGCGGGCGAATCCGTCGACGGCCGAACTCGCCGTCTTCGTCCTGACGAGCAAAGACCTCACGCAAGCCGAGAGAGAATATCTCGAATCCAACAGCGCTGCGCTGCTTCGCAAATCCGGCCGCTGGCAGGATGTTCTCTTCCAGCAACTGAAGCACGTGGTGCCGCCGGAGTTGGTGACGAAATCATGAAACGTCGAATTCTCGTCGTCGAAGATAATGCCGCGAACCTGGAGCTCCTGGTCGACTGGCTCGAGTCTGAAGATTTTCAAGTGCAGACCGCAACCACGCTGGACGAAGCGTTCGCCGCTTTCAAAGGCGAGCCGCCCGAAACCGTGCTGCTCGACGTCCAACTGGGCCCGCAAGACGGGCTTGCGCTGGCTACTTGGATCCGCGGCGAGCCGAACCTTCGCGCGCTCCCGGTGATTGCCGTCACCGCGCACGCCATGCTCACCGATTACGAGCGTGTGATGCGCGCCGGCTGCAGCGCCTGCGTCTCGAAACCCATCGATTTTCGGCAACTTCGCGAACATCTCGGTCGCTGGCTTGGTGAGCCCGCGAAATCGCAGCCGGGCGGATGAGTCGCGTGCTGCGGAGGGCTCCCCTGCGTTTTCTGGGAGGTACGCTATGACCACTCGAGCACTGATCGTTGATGACGATCCGGCAAACTGCGAGCTGATCAAGGAAGTTCTGGGCTCCGTCGACATCGATTCCCTGGCTCTTACGCACAGCGGCCAAGCGGTCACCTGCCTCGCCCGCGAAAAGTTCGACGCCATCTTCCTCGACGTCAATATGCCCGCTCCCAATGGCATCGAGCTCACCAAGAAAATCCGTTCCGGCGGCCTCAACGTCACCACTCCCATCATGGTCATCACGGGTGAGGATGAGCGGGCGCTTCTATCACGCGCCTTCGAGGCGGGCGCCAACTTTTTTCTCTACAAACCGATTGATCGCCACGACATTCTCCGCCTCGTCCGCGCCACCACCGACTCGATCGAGCACGAAAAACGCCGTTTTCGCCGGGTGAAGGTTTCCTGCAACGTTCAGATCCAGTCGGGCGACACCAAGCTCAAGGGCGCCACGCTCGACATGAGCTTCGGCGGGATGTTCGTGCAGGCGTCCGGCGTACTTCCGGTCGGCACTCTCGCGCAGGCGACGCTTCAGATTCCCTGCGGGCCGCCCCTGACCCTGCCGGTTCGCGTTCTGCGCATCGCGGGGCCCGATTCCATGGGCATGCAATTTGAAAGTCTCACCCCGCCCCAGAGCAAAAGGCTTCAGGAGTTCCTGCTGCCGTTGATTACCGCAAGGACGATCTAG
This sequence comes from Candidatus Acidiferrales bacterium, assembly GCA_035603395.1. Classification (GTDB taxonomy): domain Bacteria; phylum Acidobacteriota; class Terriglobia; order Acidiferrales; family UBA7541; genus Palsa-295. Next base: position 14,309 of record DATNKM010000018.1, on the reverse strand, counting down.
ACCTGGGGCTTCAGGCGTCGAGAGCGGTCGACTTTTGCGGCGCGCGTCGCCGTGCCCGCCCCTGTACCCGCGCTGACGCGCTGTGGTATCCTTGGTCGCTTCACAACGCATTGAAGCGCGACGACTCCAAAGGCCGTAACTTTCGCGGGCTAAGCTGTTGGGAAACACGGTTGCGGGCCACGTGTCTCCGTCTCGCAGCGGCGCGCCGAGCGCACTTAGAGCCCAGGATGGTTACAAACATGTCGACACCAGCCACGGCCCACGAAACTGTGTCCCTCCAACTTGCCCATTCACCCGACAGCGATGACGCTTTCATGTTCTATGCGCTCGCCACGGGCAAAGTTCGTCTGCCGGGCGTGAAGTTCAACCACGTTCTTTGCGATATCGAGACGCTGAACCATGCAGCGCACAAGGAAATCTACGACGTGACGGCCGTCAGCTTCTACGGCTATACATTCGTCGCCGACAAGTATGTTCTGCTCGATTGTGGCGCCAGTTTCGGCGAAGGCTATGGCCCGATCGTCGTCGCCTCACACCCCATAAAGAAGAACGAACTGGCGGGAAAGAAAATCGCCGTCGCCGGGACGCGCACAACGTCGTATCTGGCCCTGAAGATTTTTGAGCCTAACGTGGAAACCGTCACGATGCCGTTCGACAAGATCATGGCTGCCGTCCAGGCGCGCGAAGTGGAAGCCGGGCTGCTGATCCACGAAGGCCAGCTGCTTTTTTCGCAGATCGGTCTGCACAAGGTCGTCGATCTCGGCCAGTGGTGGCAGGATCAGACCAGCCTTCCGCTGCCGCTCGGGGCTAACGCCGTGCGCCGCAGCCTTGGCACAGACATGGGCCGCCAAGTGGGACGCATCATTCGCGAAAGCGTGGCCTACGCGCTCGAGCACCGCGAGCCGGCTGTCGAGTACGCGCTGGAATTCGCCCGCGACATGGATCCGATGCTCGCGGACAAATTCATCGGAATGTACGTAAACAATTGGACGCTTGACTATGGCGAGGAAGGCCGCCGCGCCGTCCGCGAGCTTTACAAGCGGGGAATTGCCTCGGGTCTGGTGGCGCCGTCCTTCGAAGTAGATTTTCTATCCGAAGCCGCTTAGCTGGCCGGTTCGCCGGGGCTTGCGTCGACCGCATGTTCACGCGGCCGCCTCTGCCCGCCGCTCGCGCCAAGAAGTAAACGCCACAATAATCACTATCGCCCCCGCCATCACCAGCGTTGAGGTAATCCGCCCGAATTCCAATCCGCCTTCTTCACGCGACTTGGTCAACGTATCTCCCAGCGTCGCTCCCAAAGGGCGTGTCAGCACATACGCCGCCCAAAAAAGGATCGACTTCGGCACGCGCGTGAAAAAATTCAACGCCGCAACCACTGCGATCAACACCGCAAACACCATCGCCCCACGCTCGAACCCAAGGCCCGTATCGGAGGCCGTGAAATCTCCCAGCGCCGTTCCCAGCGTGTTGGCCACCAGAATCGTCAACCAGTAGAAAGACTCATCCGTTCGCGAAACCACATTCTGAAATTCGATCCGGCCGGAAACGAAATGCCACGCCACCAGCACCACGATCACTCCCGCAAACAGCGTGATCGACGATTTGATATAGCCCAACCCAAGCGTCCGATCCATGTAATCGGAGGTCGTAGTCCCCAGGGTAGTGGTCGCCACCACCACCAGCCAGTAAAACAGCGGGTGATAGCGCCGCGAAGCAACCTGCGCCGTCAGCGTCACCACGAAAAATCCGAGAAAAATCAGCGTGCTCACCAGGTAGCCCAGGTCGAGCGTCATCGAAAGAGCATCCCCGCCCGTCTCGCCGACGGTCGTCGCCAGTATCTTGACGATCCAGAACGTCAGCGTAATCAGCGGGACTTTGCTCCAGACGTTCGCCGCACCCGTATTGGCAGGGTCGGTCTGCAAGCGTCCACCTCGCTCCGCAAGTATGTCGCCGAACCGCACGAGCGGCAATCGCGAAAGATTTAGATCGAGCGCCGCGGCCTTTCGCACGCCATCTGTTGTTGTTTGAGCGAGACTAGGAAACTCCGCGGGATCAGGCCAAAAGAAATCGCAAATCACGATGGATTCGCATGGCTCGATTTCCACTGTCCGGGCGAAGTGCCCTCCCATTTGTGGAAGGCGCGGAAAAAAGAGTTGGCGTCCTCGTAGCCCAGTAGGTACGCGGTTTCGTTCAACTCGTCATCATCGGCGCCTATCGAATAACCCCGGGGCATCGTTCCCATCCCCGACGCTGGCTCAGCGGCCGGTCATCTGCTCCAGCTTCTCCGGATACCGTGCACCCTGCACCGTGATCTTCGATGCGGCGGCATCGATTTCGCAGAGATCGCCGGGCGTCAGCTGGATGGCAGACGCTCCGATGTTTTCCTCCAGCCGGGGGAGCTTCGTGGTTCCCGGGATCGGAACGATCCAAGGCTTCTGGGCCAGCAGCCATGCGAGCGCGATCTGGGCAGGCGTCGCTTTCTTGCGGGCCGCGATCTCGCCGAGCAAATCGACAATCGCCTGGTTCGCTTTCCGCGCTTCCGGCGCAAAGCGAGGCACCGTGTTGCGGAAATCAGTGCTGTCGAACGTGGTGCTCTCATCGATCTTGCCCGTCAGGAAGCCCTTGCCGAGCGGGCTGTACGCCACCAGGCCAATTCCAAGTTCCTCGAGCGTCGGCAGCACTTCCTGTTCCGGCTTCCGCCACCACAGCGAGTATTCGTTTTGCAGCGCCGTCACAGGCTGCACGGCGTGCGCGCGGCGGATCGTTTGAGCTCCCGCTTCCGAGAGCCCGAAGTGCTTTACCTTTCCTTGCTGGATCAGGGCTTTCACCGCACCCGCCACGTCTTCGATCGGCACGTTCGGGTCCACCCGGTGCTGGTAGAGTAGGTCGATCGTCTCAATGTTGAGGCGTTTGAGCGAGCCTTCCACGGCTTCGCGGATGTGCTCCGGCCTGCTATTCAGCGCGGCCGCACCCGGCCGATGATCGCTGCCGCTCAGATCGAACCCGAACTTCGTCGCGATCAAAATCTTGTCGCGCACCGGAGCAAGTGCTTCTCCAACAAGCTCTTCATTGGTGAAGGGACCGTACACTTCCGCCGTATCGAAAAATGTCACGCCGCGCTCCACCGCGGTGCGGATCAGAGAGGTCATCTCCCGCTTGTCTTTCGGCGGGCCGTAGGAAAAGCTCATGCCCATGCAGCCAAGTCCAATAGCCGATACTTCTAGATTGCTTTTTCCAAGTCTGCGCTTTTGCATTGCTTCTCCTTAGGACTGCCGCCGATGCATCGGCCATGGCATAACTATTCGACCTGCTTCAGCGAAGCCATGTCGATTACGAAGCGATACTTCACGTCGCTCCTTAGCAGGCGCTCGTAGGCTTCGTTGATCTGCTGAATTTTGATGAGTTCGACGTCGGAGGTGATTCCTTTCTCGCCGCAGAAATCCAGCATCTCCTGCGTCTCGCGAATCCCGCCGATCGCCGACCCCGCCAGGCGGCGGCGCCCCATGATCAGGTTGAACGAAGCCACCGGGCTTAGCTTCTCCGGCGCGCCCACTAGCGTCATCGTGCCGTCGAGCTTCAGCAGTTGCAGGTACGCATCGAGATCGTGCTCGGCCGAAACCGCGTCCAGCAGGAAATCGAACGTTCCAGCGTGCTTTTGCATCGCGGCGGCGTCTGTAGACACGATTACTTCGTCCGCGCCCAGCCGCACGGCATCGGCTGCCTTTCGCGGCGACGTGGTGAACAGCGCCACGCGAGCGCCGAACGCCTTGGCGAATTTCAGGCCCATGTGGCTTAATCCGCCCAAACCGACGATTCCCACCTTCTGTCCCTCGCCCACGTTCCAGTGTCGCAGCGGCGAATACGTCGTAATGCCCGCGCAGAGCAGCGGCGCGGCGCCTGCCGGATCGAGCCCGTCTGGGACGCGCAGCACGTAAGCTTCGTCCACCACGATGCTCTGCGTATAGCCGCCGTAGGTGACACCTCCCAAGATCTTGTCCTCGCCATTGTAGGTCAGCGTCAGGTGGTTCTGGCAATACTGCTCCTCGCCCGCTAGGCAATTGGCGCACTTGCGGCAAGAATTGACCATGCAGCCCACCGCGGCGATGTGGCCTTCCTTGAATTTCGTGACGCCGCTTCCGGTCGCGGTCACTCGCCCGACGATCTCGTGGCCCGGCACGCAGGGATAGGTAGTCGGCATCACCGTGTGCCACTCGTCGCGCACCTGATGGAGATCGGAGTGGCAAACCCCGCAATAGAGAATTTCGATTTGCACGTCTTGAGCACGCGGCGCACGCCGTGAAACGGAGATAGGGGCCAGCCCTGATTTCACGCTGCTCGCGGCAAACGCCTTCGTGATGTAGGTCGGTCCGGCCGCCGTCCGTCGTTTTTCCATCGTCTGCATATGAGTAACTCTCCTTTCGCGAAATCCACGGTAGCGAACAAGGGGCCTCGAGGCACTAGCGCAGCGCGCCAATGTACTAGCAAAACGCGCCAAATGCCGGGAGCTATGCCAGGCCCTGCCTCGGCCCTACGCCTGGTCGGGATCAACCCCCGAGCGCGAGTTCGCGATCGGCCAACATCACCGGACGGGTCTTCGAGTCAACATCTCGCGTTCAAAACACTCTCGACATCGGCCCTCTATTGACGCCGGCACAGTTTCCATCGACCATAGATGTTCTTGTTCGACTGCCACCGGGGGTGGGATGCAGCGCATTTTTTCCACAAACATGTATCGCGGCCAGGCCCTGACGCCGCTGCTGCTTTCGGAAATTTCCCACGCCGGGATCGACGCCGTGGAGATTTTCTGCGACTCCTACCATTTTGCTTATGGCTCCGCGCCGGCCGTTCGCGAGTTGGCTTCCGCGCTCAACGAAAACGGCTTGGTACTGCACTCTCTTCACGCGCCTACAGAGCGCGACAAAGCCTCGGTCCGCGGAAGCGGCGTCGCGATTTCGATTGCCGATCCCGAGCGCATCCGGAGGCAGGATGCGGTCGACGAGATGAAGCGCGCGCTCGAAGTTGCCGAAACGCTGCCATTTCGCTTTTTCGTGCAGGACCTGGCCACCGGGCATCAGGCCGCCGACCCGCGCAAGCTAGACGCGGCATTCAATTCGCTTGAAATCTTGGCGATTTTCGCGAAGCACCGCGGCGTAACGATCGCGCTGCAAAACACACCCAACGAAATCGGCTCGCCAGCCTCGCTCGTGCAGTTCGTCAAGGACACGCACCTGCACAATCTGCGATTCTGCTTCGATATCGGCCACGCCCACATCGAAGGCGGTGCCGTCACTGGCTACCATGCGATGCGCGATCTCGTCGTGGCGGCGCACGTTCACGATAATCACGGAGAGAAGGATGAGCACCTGCTTCCGTGGAAGGGCACCATCGACTGGGATGCAGCTCTGGCTGAATTATCCGCCGCGCCCGAGCCGCTGCCGCTCGTTCTGGAGCTGAAGGAAATCGCTGCGGGCGCGCCCTCGCTCGATCAGATTCGCGAGGTTTTCGACAAAATCGAAAAGCAACTTGAAGAGAAAGGCTCCCGTTCCGCGCACAGCGCCTGATGCCCGCGACCGAAGATTCCATGAACCAACCCGAGCCATCGTCTGTTCCCGTTGTTGCCATTGAGCACGCTGCGCAGCACGCCGGAAGCGTCGTCACCATTCGCGGCTGGCTTTACAACATGCGCGAATCCGGCAAACTCCTTTTTCCGATCTTTCGCGACGGCACCGGCGTGATCCAGGGCGTCGTCTCGCTGAAGGAAACGCCTGAGGCGTTCGCCGCGCTCAAGGGGCTCACGCAGGAATCGAGCGTCATCACCACCGGAAAAATCCAGGCCGAGCCGCGCGCGCCCGGCGGCTGCGAAATGCACGTCAGCGCCATCGAGGTCGTCCAGCGCGTGCCCGACTCGCAGCCCTATCCGATCCAACTGAAAGAGCACGGCGTCGATTTTCTGCTCGACCAGCGGCATCTGTGGATTCGCACGCCGCGCCAGGCTTCGATCCTGCGCATCCGCGCCGAAGCGATCCGCGCCGCGCGCAATTTCATGGACGCGCAGGGTTACACACTCACCGACGCGCCGATTTTCACGCCCGCGGCTTGCGAAGGTACCACCACGCTTTTCGAGGTCAACTACATCGACGACCAGAAAGCGTATCTGACGCAGTCCGGCCAGCTCTATGTGGAGGCCACCGCCGCTGCGCTCGGCAAGGTCTACACATTCGGTCCCACATTTCGGGCCGAAAAATCCAAAACGCGCCGGCACCTCACCGAATTCTGGATGTTGGAGCCCGAAGCGGCCTACGCGGATCTCGAAGACATGATCGAGCTCGGCGAAGGCCTCGTCAGCGCGATCGTCCAGGGCGTAGTCGAGAATCGTACGCGCGAACTGGCCACCCTCGGCCGCGATGTGGAAAAGCTCTCGAAGATCGTGCCGCCGTTTCCTCATATCAGCTACGACGAAGCCATCGATGTCTTGCAAAAAGCCGGCAATCCGGCGAAATGGGGCGACGATTTCGGGGGTGACGAAGAAACGCTCCTCTCGAAAGCGTTCGACAAACCTGTCGTCATTCACCGCTACCCGGCGGCGATGAAGGCGTTTTACATGGACACGGACCCGACCCGGCCTGATTTGGCCCTGAGCTTCGACATGATCGCGCCGGAAGGCGGCGGCGAAATCATCGGCGGCGGGCAGCGCCAATCGAGCTATGAGACGCTGCTGAAACGCATTCACGAGGCGGGCCTTCCCGAAGAGGCGTTCCAGTGGTACTTGGATCTGCGGCGCTACGGCAGCGTGCCCCACGCCGGGTTCGGCCTGGGCCTGGAACGCACCGTTGCGTGGATTTGCGGAACCGAGCACATCCGCGAAGTCATCCCCTTCCCACGCATGCTCTATCGCGTCTATCCTTAGAACCGCCTCGGGCAGCTCCTTCGCCGTCTTGGGTCGGCGACAAAAGCGTCAAATATGGCTGAAAAAATACGCATCATCGGTGTGCCGATGGACCTGGGCGCGAGCCGCCGCGGCGTCGACATGGGGCCGTCGGCTCTGCGCGTCGCGGGCCTGCAATCGCGGCTAAAGCAGCTCGGCCGCCAGGTCGAAGATGAAGGTAACGTGATGGTGCCGCAGGCAGAAGAGCAGCCCTACGGCGAAAAGAAAGCGCGCTACCTGGACGAGATTACGCAGACTTGCAAGGGGCTTGCCGAAAGGGTTCGTAAGACGCTCGAGGAGGACATGTTTCCACTGGTGCTCGGCGGCGATCATTCGATCGCCGTTGGCACGGTGGCCGGCGCCGCGGCTCACTTCAACAAAATCGGCAAGCGCATTGGAGTGATCTGGCTCGACGCGCATGGCGACATGAACACGCCCGATTCTTCGCCTTCAGGCAACGTGCACGGGATGCCGCTGGCCTCGATCATGGGTTACGGGCCGCCCGAGCTGGTCGATCTGGCCGGCGTGAAGCCGATGGTTGAGCCGCGGAACGTGGCGCTGGTAGGCATCCGCGACCTGGATTCGAAGGAGCGTCGGTTCGCGAAAGAGTCCGGTGTTCACGTGTTCACCATGCGCGATATCGACGAACGCGGCATGCGCCAGGTGATGGCCGAAGCGATTCGCTTCGCCGGCGACGACACGGCGGGAATCGCCGTGAGCCTGGACATGGATTTCGTCGATCCGTCGGACGCGCCGGGAGTCGGCACGCCGGTCCGCGGCGGCGTGACCTATCGCGAGGCGCATCTGGCGCTGGAAATGATTGCTGATAGCCGCACGATGGTTTCTTTCGAGCTTGTCGAAATCAATCCGGTGATCGATCTGCACAACACGACGGCGCTGTTGGGCGTCGAACTCGTGCTTTCGGGCCTGGGGAAAAAGATCCTGTGATGACCACTCAGAAAAAGCTGCGCGTGGGCGTGATTTTCGGAGGGCGTTCGGGCGAGCACGAGGTCTCGCTGGCGTCGGCGGCGTCCGTGATACGCGCGCTCGACCCGGAAAAATACGAGGCCGTGCCGATTGGCATCACGAAAGATGGCCGGTGGCTCGTCGGTACCGGGGCGCAGACAATGCTGCCCGAGGTTTTGAAGTCGGGCGAGCGCGTTTCGTTGCCCGCCGATCCGACTTCGGCGTCGCTCGTCCCGTTGGCTCCTTCTTCGGGCCATCCGAGCATCACCGTCGATGTGATGTTTCCCGTGATGCATGGAACATTCGGCGAGGACGGCACGATCCAGGGCCTGCTTGAGCTGGCAGGGCTCCCTTATGTCGGCGCAGGCGTGCTGGCGTCGGCCGTCGGCATGGATAAGGACGTGCAGAAGCGGCTGTTTGCTGAAGCGGGACTGCCGATTGTCCCATTTTTGGCCGTGCGGCGGTGGGAATGGGAGCGGGACCGGGCGGCGGTGATGAAGGCCGTGAAGAAAAAATTCAAGTTTCCCGTTTTCGTGAAACCCGCAACGCTGGGCTCATCGGTCGGCATGACGCGGGTAAAAGCGGCGCATCAATTGGGCGCGGCGATCGATGCAGCCGCTGTGTTTGGGCTGAAGATCATGATCGAGAAGGCCGTCGCCGCGCGCGAGATCGAGGTATCGGTGCTGGGCAACGACGAGGTGCGCGCGTCGATCCCAGGCGAGATTTTGCCGCATCGCGAGTTTTACGACTACACCGCGAAGTACCTGGAGCAGGGAACGCGGCTGCTGATTCCGGCGCCACTGAAAAAGAAACAGGTGGAGACATTTCAGGAGTACGCCGTGCGCGCGTTCAAAGCGATCGATGGAACCGGCATGGCTCGCTGCGATTTCTTTCTCGAAAATCGCACGGCCAAGATTTTCATCAACGAGCTGAACACCATTCCCGGATTTACGTCGATCAGCATGTACCCGAAGATGTGGGAGGCCTCGGGCTTACCCTACACGAAGCTGATCGATCGCCTGATCGAGCTGGCCGTCGAGCTACATCGCGAAAAGGCACGGACAAAGTATTCGATTGAGCTGCCTGCGGGCTCTGGCGGCGCGCTGCAATCCTAGAGTTCACTCTCGGTAATAACAACCCTGCGTGGTGCGGCGATTCGAATGCTTGACAGGAGCGGGTTGTGTCATTAAACTAACCGGTTAGTTGAACAATACAAATTCCATGGCTGAGGAGAAGGCTGATGCAATACCGCCGCTTGGGTAAGAGCTCGCTCGTTGTTTCCGCTCTTGGTTTGGGGTGCATGGGGATGTCGCAATCGTATGGGACGCCGGATGACGCGGAGTCCGTGGCCACGCTGAACCATGCGATCAACCAGGGAATCACGATGCTGGATACGGCGGATATGTATGGCGGCGGGGCGAATGAAGAGTTGTTGGCGTCCGTGCTGGCGAAGCGGCGCAATGAAGTGATCCTGGCGACGAAATTCGGCAACATGAGGCAGCCGGACGGGCGATTTCTGGGTGTGAACGGGAAGCCGGAATACGTGCAGGAGGCATGCGAGGCAAGTCTGAAGCGACTGAAGATTTCGACGATCGACCTTTTTTATCTTCATCGCGTGGATACGAGCACGCCGATCGAGGACACGATCGGTGCCATGGCGCGATTGATCGAACAGGGCAAGGTTCGCTACCTGGGAATTTCAGAAGCGGGCGCGAAGACGATCCGTCGTGCGCATGCCACGTATCCACTCACCGCGTTGCAGAGCGAGTATTCGCTTTGGACCCGGGATCCCGAGGGCGAGATTTTGTCGACGTGCCGCGAGCTGGGGATCGGACTGGTGCCGTACAGCCCGCTGGGGCGCGGCTTTCTGACCGGCCAGGTGAAAAGCGCCGATTTCGGACCGAAAGATTTTCGCCGGATCTCTCCGCGATTTCAGGGCGAGAATTTCCAGAAAAACCTCGATCTGGTGCGGCAAATTGAAAAAATCGCGGCGGAAAAAGGCTGCACGCCGGCGCAACTGGCGCTCGCGTGGGTGCTGGCGCAAGGACCCGACATCGTGCCGATACCGGGAACGAAGCGGCGCACGTATCTGGATCAGAATCTCGCCGCGCTCGACGTGACGCTGACGCCGGCGGATTTGAAAACGCTTGACGGTATCGCGCCACGCGGTTCGGCGATCGGCGCTCGTTATCCCGAGGAGTACATGAGCCGGCTGGGAGTCTGAAACAAACATGGCGCGTGGACGTAGAAAAAGTGAGGACCCTGCCACGGCGCGGCGGATTCTGGCTGCGGCCGAGCAGCAGTTTGCCGCGCAGGGAATCGAAGGGGCTCGCACGGACGAAATCGCGACCGCGGCGCACGCGAACAAAGCGATGCTGTACTACTACTTCGGCGACAAACGCCGGCTGCATCGCGCGGTGCTCGAAAACCTGCTGCGGCAATTTCGGAGCGGAGTGCTGGCGGCTCCGAAAAAAAGCACGGGGCCGCGCGAGAGGTTTTTCGGGTACGTGAGCGGCTATTTCGATTTCCTGGCCAGCCATCCGAACTATCCGAGGCTGCTGGCGCGGGAAGCGATGGCGGGCAGCCGGAATTTCGATCTGATGGTGCGGGAATATTTCCGGCCAGTGTATGCGCGGTTGGCACGCACCATCAGCGACGGCATTGCGGCCGGTGCATTCCGCAAGGTCGAGCCAGAGCAGATGGCCAGCATCACGATGGGGATGGTCACGTCGTATTTCGCATCGGCGCCGATCGTAAGCCAGATCGCGGGGCACGACCTGCTGTCGCCACAGGCTGTGGCCGCACGAAAGAAGGCGCTAATGGATTTTCTGGAGCACGCGATGGCGCGGCAAGGCGGAAAAAACGGATGAGCGGCAGCAAGAGAACCTTCATCATTATCGGCATAGTATTTCTGATCGCGCTGGCGTTCTACCTGTTCACGACGCCGTGGAACAAGGACATTCCGTTGACGGGGATCGTGGACGGTAATGAGGTGATCATCAGCCCGCAGATTACTGGCCGGATTATCAACCTGACCGTGGACGAAGGCTCGGAGGTGAAAAAGGGCGATTTGATCGCGGAACTCGATCCGAAAGAGCTGCAGGCGGGCCTGGCGGCGGCGAACGCGAACGTAGCGAGTCTGCAGGCGCAGGTGAGTGAGGCGAATCACAACTATTCGATGACGGACGATCAGACGGGCGCGAGCGTGCAGCAGGCGGTGGCGATGCTGACGTCGACGCGGGCGCAGTTGGATCAGGCAAAGGCGACGCTGTGGCGGGATCAGACCGATTACGACCGGATGCAGAAACTTTTTGACACCGGCGTGGAATCGGCGCAGGACCGCGATCATGCGGACGCGACACTGAAGGCCTCGGAGGCGAACGTGAAGTCGCTCGAGGATTCGGTGAGGGCGCAAGACGCGGCGCTGAACGTGGCGAAGGCGAATCGCAAGCAGGTGGATGTGCGGGGCAGCGAGGTGGCCACGACGATCGCGCAGTTGGAGCAAGCGCGCGCGTCGGCCGCCGAGACCGCAACCCAGCTTGGGTATACGAAGATTTATGCGCCGATCGACGGCATCGTGTCTGTGCGCGTGGCGAAACAGGGCGAGGTGGTGGCACAGGGATCGCCCATCGTGGTGGTGGTGGACGTGGATCATCTGTGGGTGCGGGCGGACGTGGAGGAAAGTTATATCGATTCGATCAATTTCAATCAGGTTTTGAAGGTTCGGCTGCCTTCGGGAGATATGATCCAGGGCCCGGTATTTTTCAAAGGCGTAGAGAATGATTTCGCCACGCAGCGGGACGTCAGCCGGACGAAGCGGGATATCAAGACGTTTGCGATAAAGGTCTCCGTGCCGAATGAGGGGCGAAGGTTGTTTACCGGGATGACGGCGACAGTGATGTTGCCGCCTCCGCAGAAGAAGACGTGGTTTGCGAAGCTGTAGGGTCGGACGTGAGGAAGTTCAAAACCCCTAGGATTGGCCGCAGAGGCACAGAAGGCACGGAGACGCAGAGAAAGATTGGAGATTCCAGGAATTCGCATGAATGCGATTGAAGTGGACCACATGGTTAAGAAGTTCGGCGACTTCACCGCGGTGAATGACATTAGCTTCACCGTCGCGCGGCAAGAGATTTTTGGCTTACTGGGGCCGAACGGAGCGGGGAAGACGACGCTGATCCGCATGATGACGACGCTGCTGGCGCCGACTTCGGGCACAGCGCGGATCGGCGGGCACGACGTGACCACGGACGCGAACGGCGTGCGAAACGTACTCGGCGTGATCCCGCAGGCGTTTACGTCCGATCCAGAGCTGACGGCGAAGGAAAACATGGCGATTCACGCGAAGCTTTACGGAGTGGGATCGGACAAACGCGATGCCCTGATCGACGGGCTACTGGAGCAGGTCGAGCTGCTGAATTTTCGCGATGCGCTGGTGCGGACGTTTTCAGGCGGGATGCGGCGCAGGCTAGAAATCGCGCGCGGGCTCGTGCATTCGCCGAAAATCATGTTTCTGGACGAGCCAACCACGGGGCTCGATCCGGTATCGCGGACGAATGTGTGGGAGATGATTCGGTCGCTGCGGGACCGGTCGGAGCTGACGATCCTGCTGACGACCCATTACATGGACGAGGCGGATAAGCTCTGCGATCGGATTGCGATCGTGGATCACGGGAAGCTGGCGGCGCTGGACACACCGACACGGCTGAAGGACAACGTGCCGGGTACGGAAGTGGTGGAGGCGGAGTTTGTCGGCGCGCCGGCGGACTGGCTCGAGCAGCTGCGGGGACTGGCGCACGCGACGGGCGTTTCGCCGCGGGAGGACGTCGTGCACATCACGTCGAACGACGGGCCTGCGACAGTGGCGGGGCTGATGGACCTGGCACGCGCGAAAAAAGTAACGGTGAAGCGCGTGATCGTGCAGAGCACGACGCTGGACGATGTGTTCCTGCACTACACGGGCACGGAGCTGCGGGACGCACCGCAGAAGGCGACCCACCAACCGAGTCCTTTTTCACGGTAGGAGTATGTCGGAGCCTCGGGGGCTCAAGCCTCTTTGGCCCTTGGCACTCTTGATCCCGGACCTAACGCTTCGATCCCTACAAGCCGGTAGCGATTGGCTTTTAGGCATGGAAGGGATTCCAGTCGATGAAACTGTATCGCGTGAATGCGCTGATCGAGCGGGACATGCGGAAATTCTTTCGCAGTCCGGCGCTGATGCTGAGCTCTCTGATTTTTCCTCTGGTTCAGCTGGTCGTGCTGGGATACGCGTTCGGCGGAAAAATCAAGAATGCGGACATCGCTTTCGTCGATGAGGATCATTCCGTGGAGTCGCGGCGGGTCGAGGAAATGTTCGACGGGATCAGCGCGGGGCCGCGAACGTTCCGTGTCGTCCAGTACAGTTCGTTTCCGCGAGCGGTAGACGACTTGCGCGCAGGATTCGTGAAGGGAGTGATCGACGTCCCGCACGATTTTTCGCGCCGCTATTACCAGCACGACCGGCCGCGGCTGGTTTTCACCGAGGACAATACCGACCAGTTTATTTCAAGCTCGCTGATGCAAAGCGCGCAGGACATGACCACCGCGCTGAACGCGCCAGACGTTACCGGGCGCCTGGACGGACAGGTGGAGCTGAACATCGTCGAGGTGTATCCATATATCGAGTACATCAAGTATTTGCTGGCGGGATCGACGGCGATGGGAATTTTCATCACGGCGATGATCGGCGGTGGCATCACCTACATCGACGACAAGAATCGCGGATTGCACGAAGGTTACTTGCTGACGCCGATCCGGAAAACGGAGCTGGTGGCCGGATTGATCGGCGCGGGAACGCTGAAAGCGTTCATGGCGGGAATGTGTCTGACGATCATCGGCGGGTTGATCGCGGGAATTCCGGGATTGTGGCATCCGCTTCGGCTGCTGTACTTATGCGTGGTGATTCTGGTCGCGTCGTTATCGATGATCAGCCTGATGTTTCTGGTGATGGTGCGGATCGACGATCCTCTGGTGCCGCGGGCGATTTTCGGCGTGCTGAACATGCTGCTGTTTTTCCCTTCAGGCGCGGTGTATCCGACCGAGGCATTTCCTTCGTGGCTGCGCTGGATTTCGGTGATCGATCCGTTTACGTACACGGTGCACGCGCTGCGGAACCTGACGTTGAAGAATACAGGCATTGAAGGGATTTACTGGGACGTGCTAATTTTGATCGGGTTCTCTGCGATCATGATTTCAGGCAGCCTGGCGCTGTTTAAGCGGCAATTGTGACTCGAGGACATTTCGTGGGGCTTTTAGACGCGACCGAAGAGCATCCGCATTCGAAATGGCGGCGCTACTTGATCATGGTAGTGGCGCTGATTGTGATCGGCGGGGGCACGATCTGGTGGCTGCTGCGGTACCACTCGGAAAAAGTCGCCGTGTA
>DATNKM010000017.1:0-3987 GCA_035603395.1 Candidatus Acidiferrales bacterium | reverse complement strand
ACGGACGATCACCCGCACGGGAACCAGGTTAACCATCACGCGCAAGGGAACGGGCGATTCCTCGCTGGTCATCTCCGCAGCATCGGAGTTTGCGGGAGCCTGGACGGCTTGCGCCGCGGGAGCTGCGGCGGAGTCCGGCGCCGGCGGGGACTGTGTTTGAGAAGATTGAGCGCGCGCCGTGGTCCATTGGGCGCCGGCTGCGCACACCACCAGGACTCCCAGGAAAATGACGGCACCTGTTCGCAGAACCCTTGCCGACGGAGCTTTCATTCGGAACTCCCACCACGGCCCGGCGCCCACCGCATCGGGGTCAAACGGTAGCTTCAACTCGGGGGAGTTTACATCGAACTCACGCTGCGGGTTGAGTTTTCTTTCCGCTTGACCGGGCGAAAGGCTTGGCGTACCGTCGCGCGAAATCAGGCCACGCACAAGGCGGGCGGCTCGCATGGAATGAGCCAAAAAGACTTACGGCGCACAGGAGGAGTTCATGGAACGTCCGGCGGGCGTGACGATTCTGGGTGTCTTGGCGTTGATCGGTGCGGGGCTGTCGGTGCTTGCCGCGCTGGGCATGTTCCTGGGCGGCGCGATCCTGGCGAATATGGCCGCGCGGCCGGGAATGGGAATGATCGCCGGCGTCGGCGGGGTTGCGCTGGGAGTATTTTTCCTGATCATTGCAGCGCTGTATGCCGTGATTGGGACGGGCATGTTCAAGCTTCAAAATTGGGCGCGGATACTGGTGATCGTCCTGAGCTTTCTCGGCGCTTTTCTGAATGCGCTTTCCTTGCTGGGCTCGCTGATCCACTTGCATCCTCTCGCCGTTCTCTGGAGCCTGATCGTCGTCGGAATCAACGTCTGGATCGCCATGTATCTGCTGAAGCCGCACGTGAAGCAGGCGTTCGGCGCCACCGGATTCTGAGCGCCGCCGGCAGCCTTCGCGAGACGCGCCGATGAAATTCGCCAAGATCGTTTTCTGGGTCGCGGGCGTCTGGGGCGTGCTGACGCTCACTCCGCTCTACTTCATTTACGACATGATCGGGCGGCAGGATCCTCCTCCGATCACGCATCCCGGTTTTTACTATGGCTTCGTGGGCGTGGCGCTGGCCTGGCAGTTCGCCTTCTTCGTGATTGCGGGCAATCCGCAGCGATTCCGCGCGATGATGATTCCCGCCGTATTGGAGAAAGTCGGATTCGGCGCGCCCTGCGTGCTGCTATATCTTCAGCGGCGGCTGAGCGCCGGCGACATGGCGCTCGGCTGCATCGACCTCTTGTTCGGTGTGTTGTTCTTGATCGCTTTTGGAGCGACGGCCGTAGATTCCGGCGAAATTCTCGCGTAATTTGAGGAATCTCCGCGCGAAAGACACTCCCCTGTGCTTGCGGACCGCGTGAGCTAGATGCTATCGTGGTTTTTCAACGCAAGGGAGCCGAAATGAAGTTTGTTCAAACCACAGCCCGGCGTGTCGGCATTGCCGGCGAGCTCGTTTCCTTTTTCGCGCGCAACAAGCGCTGGTGGCTGCTGCCGGTGATCTTCGTGGTGCTGCTGACCGGCGTGATCATCGTGGTGGCGCAAAGCTCGGCCCTGGCTCCGTTCATCTATACCCTCTTCTAGGCGACGCAAGACTCGATGGCCAACGGCTTCGTGCAAAATGTGAAGTCTCTTTGGAGCGCATGGAAGCGTCTGGCGCACAAGATCGGGAATTTTCAGGCGCGCGTGCTCCTCACGATTCTGTACGCCGTCGTGGTCCTGCCGTTTGGCGTGGCCGCGCGGCTGTTCTCGGACTCCATGAGAATCAAGCATCGCCCCACCGGATGGGCCGCCACGCCGCCCGAGACTCACGACGTCAGCTGGGCCCAGAAACAGTAGCTGATGCATATTCTCGGAATTTCCTGTTACTACCATGACGCCGCGGCAGCGTTGTTGCGCGACGGGCAGCTGGTGGCTGCCGCCGAAGAGGAGCGATTTTCCCGCAAGAAGCACGACTTTGATTTCCCCGCGAATGCCATCCAGTTCTGCCTGCGCGAAGCAGGTATAGACGGCCGCGACCTGGATTACGTGGTTTTTTTCGAGAAGCCGTTCCGCAAGTTCGACCGCATCCTGGCCAGCGTCCTGCAAACCTATCCGCAATCGTTGAAGGTGTTTCGTGAATCGATGATTGGATGGATGCTCGACAAGCTCTGGGTCGCGAGCACGCTGCAATCCGAGTTGGGCATCGACCGCGAGAAGATTCTTTTCTCCGACCACCACATTTCACACGCAGCGAGCGCCTTTTTCTGCTCACCCTACGATGAGTCGGCGATCCTCACTGTGGATGGCGTGGGCGAATGGACGACCACCGCGTACGGCGTGGGCCGCGGCACGCAAATCCACTTGACCAAGCAAGTCGAATTTCCGCACTCGATCGGACTGCTCTACAGCGCCTTCACGGCGTTTCTGGGATTCGAGGTGAACGAGGGCGAGTACAAAGTGATGGGCATGGCGCCTTACGGCACGCCCCGCTACCTCGACAAGGTCTGGAAAGTGGTGCGGCAGAACAGCGACGGCTCGTTTGCACTCGACATGGATTATTTCTGCTTCCAGCATTCGACCGACAAGATGTTCAACCGGAGATTCGTGGACCTTTTTGGCGAGCCGCGGCTGCCGAATCTGCCTTTTTTTACCGAATCGACCGGATATCCGCGGTACTTCGGTGAAAAACCCTCGGATTACATCGCGCAATGCCGCGCGAACGAGCATTACGCGGATATCGCTGCCAGCATCCAACGAGTCACGGAAGATTTGCTGGTCGGCATGGCTCGCGCGGTACAAAAGCAAACGGGACTCAAGAAACTTTGCATGGCGGGCGGCGTGGCTCTGAACAGCGTGGCGAACACGCGAATTTTGCGCGAGTCCGGCTTCGACGAGCTTTTCATTCAGCCCGCCGCGGGAGATTCCGGCGGGGCGCTTGGCGCGGCTTTGTGGGCCTACCATGCGGTCCTCGGCCAGCCGCGCGGCTTCCGCATGGAGCACGCCTACTGGGGCCAGGAATACGGCCCGGGCGAGATCAAGGCGTTTCTCGATGGCGAAAACATCGCGCACTGGCACGCCGACAGCCGGGACACGCTGCTGGATCGCGTGACCGAGTATCTGACGAACGGGAAAGTGGTGGGTTGGTATCAGGGTCGCTTCGAATGGGGTCCCAGGGCGCTGGGCAACCGCAGCATCCTGGCCGATCCGCGAAACCCCGCGATGAAAGACATTGTGAACGCGAAAATTAAATTTCGCGAGCCCTACCGGCCGTTCGCACCCTCCGCCGCGGCGGAATGCGCGGCGAAATATTTTCAGATGGACAACGCCGCGCAGCAATATCCGGCGCGCTTTATGCTTTACGTGATGCCGGTGAAGCCCGAACACCATGCGACGCTTCCTGCGATCACGCACGTGGACGGGACGGCGCGTGTGCAGACGGTTTTTAAACAACACAATCCGCTCTACTACGGATTGATCGAACGTTTCGGCCAGGCGACAGGAGTACCCATCGTGCTGAACACATCGTTCAATCTGCGGGGCGAGCCGATCGTGACCACTCCCGCCAATGCGTTCAGCACATTTTCCCGCAGCGAAATGGATTGCCTGGTGATGGGCGATTTCCTGATCGAAAAACCGTGAGCGGGAAACGAATTCGTCGGCCGGCGCCGCTCCGAAACGCACCTCTCTTGGCGCTCTGGGCTACACGCTGCGGGTGATCGCCGTCAATTTTCCTGATTTTTGCGGTCCTCGCAGAACTTATTTCCATCGTGCTCGTCCACTGCAAGAGCTGGCCGCTGCTTCAGATTCCGATATTCACGACGCTTCCTTGACCGTGCTACGGCGGTCGCATACACTAGGAAATTCGCTTGGGTCCGCGAGGGGCATCCGGTGCGCCAACTCCGCCGCTAATGCAGGCCAGACCGCGAAAATAGAGGAGAGAATTCGTTGCCGAAACGTACGTTTCAGCCCCATGTGCGCCGCCG
>DATNKM010000012.1:0-18880 GCA_035603395.1 Candidatus Acidiferrales bacterium | reverse complement strand
TCCCGACGGCCACAAGATCGAGCTTTACTACGAAACGCAGTGGTACGAAGCTCCCCCCAATCTGAAACCTTCGCTGAAAAATCAGGCGCAGCGATTTCTCGGGCGAGGCGCCAACGTCCGCCGCCTCGATCACTGGAACGGCCTCGCCGTCGACATCGAAACCAACCGCGCGTTCTTCGAAAAATATCTGGGCTTCCGGCTCACCGAGCAGATCGTGCTCGATAGCGGCGTCGAAGCCGCCATGTGGATGACCTGCACGAACAAGAGTTACGATTTCGCGTATTCAAAGGACCACACCGGCGTCCGCGGCCGCTTCCATCACATCACCTACGCAGTCAACAGCCGTGAGGAAGTCCTCATCGCTGCGGACATTTTCCTCGAAAACGGCATCCACATCGAAACCGGCCCGCACAAGCACGCCATCCAGCAGACGTTTTTCCTCTACGTCTACGAGCCGGGCGGCAATCGCGTCGAAGTAGCCAACGCAGGCGCGCGCCTGATTCTCGCCCCCGACTGGAAACCAATCCGCTGGTCCGAAGCCGAGCGAAAAAAAGGCCAAGCCTGGGGCCTGAAAACAATCGAGTCCTTCCACACCTACGGCACGCCAGTCGTGGAAGTCGAACACGAGGAGTGAGCGCCGCAAACGAACCCGTGTCCGCTCTGCCGCACGTTCTGCTGCTACCGGGATTGGCATGCGACGCCGACGTCTGGCGCGACCAGACACGCGCGCTCTCGCAAACCGCTGCGGTCACCGTCGTCGACTACGCTGCCGCCGACTCAATCACAAAAATGGCCGAAATCGCGCTGGCCGTCACGGCCGATCGCATGGCCATTGCCGGACACTCGATGGGCGGCCGCGTCGCCTTCGAAATCATGCGCATCGCGCCCTTCCGTGTCGCCGGCCTCGCCCTGCTGGACACTGCCTATCGCGGATTTCCCGGCGGCGAAGCCGGCGAACGCGAGATTGCCAAACGCTCCGAGCTGCTCAACCTCGCCCGCACCAAAGGCATGCGCGCCATGGCCGAATTCTGGATGCCCGGCATCATCCATCCCGATCGCGCCTCGGACGCCGCGCTCACCAGCGCGATCCTGGCCATGATGTCCCGCAAGACGCCGGAAATTTTCGCCGCGCAAATCAAAGCTCTCCTCGGCCGGCCCGACGCGACCGCGCTACTCTCGACGATCCGCTGCCCCACGCTCGTCCTCTGCGGCCGCAAGGACACCTGGAGTCCGCTCGAAGGCCACCGCGAGATCGCCGCCGCCATCCCCAATGCCCATCTCGCCGTCATCGAACACTGCGGCCACATGGCCCCCATGGAACGCCCCGAGGAAGTAACAGCCGCTCTTGCCAACTGGTTTACCGGGCTCACAAATTAGCCAGCGCGGTCACGAGCTTCGCATACAGCCCATGTCTCTACCTTCAATACGCGATCGGCACGGAACGGAACGCTCCTTTTGACCTCGATGATCCGCGGGAAGTTCAACTGCGTTCGCCTCTCACGTATGCGGCCAGCATGAAATGCCCGGTGCGGCTCTGCTACGGAACCTTGGAAGACTACTACGCTCTGACTCAACCGCTCACTGCCGCGATTGCTCGCGGTCACGGCGTGGACGCACAGGCGATCGCCCTCGAAGGAGATCACGGGTCAAATGAGCCAAAATCGATCGAGTTGGCGATTCAGTTTTTCAAACAACAAATGAAATGATCGGGCATGGCCGTGGAAAAGATCGCTGTCCCATCTACACGCGCGATTGACGCGGCCTCGCTGCCCCTCTAGAATCCCAACCCGAGACCAATGACAAACTTTATGATTATCGATTCGCACCAGCACTTCGTCCGCCTCGCCCGTCATCCGGAAGTGGAGGGCTTTCGCCAAGCGCAGCTTTCGGGAAAAAATCCCGACGTCCTCCCCGACATCTCCGATGCGGACGTCAAAAAGAGTCTGGAACAGGTCATCAGCTTGATGGATTCGCGCGGCGTCGACGTCGCGTTCGCCTCTCCCCGAGCGAAAGCCATGGCCACGCACGAAGGCACCCCGGAACAGAACGTCCTCTGGGCCGATCTCAACGACAGCCTCATCCTCCGCGCCTGTCAGTTGCATCCCGGCCGCTTTGCGCCAGTCGGCATGCTCGGACAACATCCTTCGTGTCCCTCCGAACAGGTGGCGAAGCAGATCGAGCGTTGGACCAAGGAAGGTTTTATAGCCTTCAATTTCGATCCCGACGGCACCGGCGGCCGCTGGCAAAACCAGCCCTTCACCGGAAAGCACAATTATCCGGTTTTCGAGGCGGCGCAGGCGCTGGACGTGCCGTTCGTGCTGCACGGCAGCGAGTCGATCAATAAAAACTTCCCGCATACGGCGGTCCAATATCTGATCGCCGACATTACGGGTTTCGTGCAGCTCATGATCGCGAAGGATCTGTTCCGGGATTTTCCGCGCCTGCGCTTTCTGATTCCGCATGGCGGCGGCGCGTTGCCCTGCCAGATCGGGCGCTGGCGGGCCATCGGGAAGTACAATAGCTGGACCAGCCCGGACGAGCTGCTCGGTCACGGCAACGTCTTCGTCGACACGTGCCTGTACAACGATCTCAACATGCAGATGTTGTTCGACGCCGTGCCTCTCGACAACATCCTGTTCGGCTCAGAATGTGACGGTGCGTTCCCCGGCGTGATCAATGACGAGACGCACGACCATTACGACAATACACGGCGCTATGTGGATGATTCGAAACTGAACGCAGGGGACAAGGCTCGGATCTACGCCGACAACGCACGGCGCGTGTATCCACGTGCGAGCCCCTGGATTCAAGCCAAGCCTTAAGAGAGACCTTTGTGGCCCAGAAGAAGAAAACTGCTGGCGTGATCAAGAAAATCCAGTACCGTGAAACCTGCCAGCACGTAATTCCGTACATTACCGAGGAGCTGTCATGAGCAGCAAGCCCGTAGTAGTCCGCAAAGTCGATCTCCCGCCGGCCGACGCTGTCGCCGCGCTCGAAAAATACGGAGTCTCCACGGCCCATGAAGCCCAAGGCCGCACCGGCCTGCTCGCTTCCTACATGCGCCCGATCTATCCCGGCGCCGCGATCGCCGGCCACGCCGTCACCGTCTCGCTCGCGCCCGGCGACAATCTGATGATCCACGTCGCCGTCGAGGTCTGCACCCCCGGCAGCATCCTGGTCGTCGCGCCCACCTCGCCCTCGACCGACGGATATTTCGGCGAGCTGCTGGCCACGTCTCTCAAAGCCCACGGTGTAAAAGGACTCGTCATCGAGGCAGGTGTGCGCGACGTAGCTCCCATCACCGAAATGAAATGGCCCGTCTGGAGCCGCGCCGTCAGCTCGCAGGGGACCGTGAAAGCCACTCTCGGCTCCGTAAACGTCCCCATCGTGTGCGCCGGCGCGCACATCCATCCCGGCGACGTGATCGTTGCCGACGACGACGGCGTCTGCGTCGTCAAGCGCGAGGAAGCCGCCGCCGTCGCCGCCGCGTCGAAAGCGCGCGTCGAGAAAGAAGACGCCGTCCGCGCCCGCCTCGCAAAAGGCGAGCTTGGCCTGGACATCTACAACCTGCGCCCGAAACTCAAGGAACTCGGCCTCGAATACCGGTAAACGAGCTCGCAGCCGAGCTAACCTTCCGCCCGCGCGCTGCGTCCAAGCGGGCGGCGGTGTGGGGCCTGGACTTCCGTGAGGCAGCAAGCCGAACGGTCGCTCATGAACAAAAGCGCCGCGAAACGCGTATCCATTCCGAACATACAATCAATCTGGGATCTTCACCATCGGAGGAACCTTTGACGAAACTCACCCCGGCCTCTTTCGCGCTGATACTCGCAGCGTTCTTAGCGATCGCCCCGGCCACATCCGCCCAGTCAAAAACTCCGCTCCTGCTCCAAACCCCAACCATCAGCTCCACGCAAATCGCCTTCGTCTACGGCGGCGACATTTGGATCGTCGGCCGCCAGGGCGGGGAAGCCCAGCGGCTCATCACCGGCACGGACCTCGAAACCGGCCCGATTTTTTCGCCCGATGGCTCGATGGTCGCCTACAGCGGAGATTACGACGGCAACATCGACGTCTATGTCGTGCCGTCGACCGGCGGTGATCCGAAGCGGCTCACCTATCATCCCGGACCCGATATCGCCATCGGCTGGGCGCCGGACGGCACGAGCGTCCTGTTCCGCTCCCACCGCGACAGCACCAACGACGCGAACAAGCTCTTCACCGTTTCGCTCTCGGGCGGATTGCCTACCGAGCTTCCCCTCAGCATGGCTGAAACGGGAGCCTATTCACCCGATGGCTCGCACCTCGCCTACGTCCCCATTTTCCAGTGGGAGCCGGATTGGAAGCTCTATCGCGGAGGCCAGACCACTCCGATCTGGATCGCCAATCTCGCCGATTCCAGCATCGTCAAAGTTCCGCGCGAGGAATCGAACGATCGCAATCCTGTCTGGATTGGCAAGACGGTTTACTTCCTCTCCGATCGCGAAGGCCCGGTCACGCTCTTCGCCTATGACACGGACACCCAGAAAGTCAGCCGCGAAATTGAAAACAGGAATGGTTTCGATATCAGCTCCGTGTCGGCCGGCGCAGGCGAAATCGTCTACTCTCAGTTCGGCGCGCTCCACATCTTCGATCCGGCCACGCACAAAGATCAGGAAGTTTCCGTCACCGTTCCCGGCGATATGCCCCAGTTGGTGCCGCACTGGGCGAAGGTCAGCAAGCGCATCCTGAACTCGAATATTTCACCCACCGGCGCCCGAGCCGTTTTCGAAGCCCACGGCGACATTTTCACAGTGCCCGCCGAAAAAGGCGACGTGCGCGACATCACTGATACTTCCGGTGTGGCCGAGCGCGATCCTTCCTGGTCTCCCGACGGAAAATGGATCGCATACTTCTCCGACGCGTCAGGCGAATACGCGCTCCACATCCGCGATCAAAAAGGACTCGAACCGGCCAAAGTCATCAGCCTCGGCGACCCGGCAAGTTTTTATTACTCGCCGGTCTGGTCGCCGGACAGCAAAAAGATCGCCTTTTCCGACAAGCAACTCCATCTCTGGTACGTCGATGTCGACAAGCGCACCCCGGTCAAAGTCGATACGAACTTGCTGGAAGCCGAAAACGACTTCGCGCAGGAATGGTCTCCGGACAGCAAATGGATCGTTTACACCAGGATCCTGCCCAATTATCTACACGCTATTTTTGTCTACTCCTTGGACTCCGCTAAAACCACGCAGATCACCGACGGGATGAGCGACTGCCAGTCTCCCCGCTTCGACAAGGGCGGAAAATACCTCTATTTCTCCGCCAGCACCAACACCGGATTGTCCGCCGCCGGTATCGACATGTCCGGTGACCAGCACCCCGTGACCAGCAGCCTCTACCTCGTCGTGCTGCGTAAGGATTTGCCCTCTCCGCTTCTTCCCGAAAGTGACGACGAAAAATCGCCCGCCGCCGCGGCCTCGAGTTCGGATTCGAGCGGTAAATCCCAGGACAAGTCCGCGGACAAAGCTGCCGATCAAGCCGCCGGCAAATCCTCCGCTGAATCGGACGACAAATCCGCCTCCAAATCCGACGCGAAGGCTGAGAAGCCCAAGGAACCTCCCAAGGTCACCATCGACTTCGAAGATATTCTGCAGCGAGTTCTCGCCCTCCCGATCCCGGCGGCCAATTACTTCAACCTCTGGGCAGGCAAGGAAGGCGAGCTTTTCGTCGTGGATGGCCCGGTTGTTTCGCTCGATGAGGATGGCCCGCCGCCGCTGACGGTTTCCAAGTTCGATTTGAAAACCCGCAAGACCGATAAAATCATCGCCGGCGTCACCGTTTTCGCGCTTTCGGCGAACGGCGGAAAAATGCTCTACAAGCAGGGCGACAACTGGTTCATCAACGACGCCGCCAAGCCGCCCGAACCCGGAAAGGGAATGCTGAAGATCGACCAAATGGAAGTGAATGTCGTGCCGCACGATGAGTGGAGTCAGATGTATCGCGAGGTGTGGCGCATCGAGCGTGATTTCTTCTACGATCCCCATTATCACGGGCTCGATCTGCCCGCCGCCGAAAAGGAATTTTCTGCGTACCTGCCGGGCATCGCCAGCCGCGCGGATTTGAGTTACCTCTTCCGCGAAATGCTCAGCTATATTGCCGTCGGCCACATGTTCGTGCGCGGGGGCGCGCAACCAGAAACTCCCCACGTCAGCGTCGGCCTGCTCGGCGCCGACTACACCATCGAAAACGGCCGCTACCGCTTCCAGAAAATCTACAGTGGCGAAAACTGGAACCCGCATCTCCAGGCGCCGCTCACCCAGCCCGGCGTCAACGTCAAGCCGGGCGAATATTTGCTCGCCGTCGGCGGCCAGAACCTCACCGCCTCGGACGAAATCTACAAGCTGTTCCAGGAAACCGCCGGCAAGCAGGTGGTCCTCAAGGTCGGTCCGAATCCTGACGGCTCGGGCTCCCGCGACGTCACCGTCATCCCCATTCCCAGCGAGGACCCGCTTCGCAATCTTGACTGGATCGAATCCAATCGCCGCAAAGTGGACGAGGCGAGCGGTGGAAAACTCGCCTACGTTTATCTGCCGGACACCGCCGGCGGCGGCTATACGAATTTCAACCGCTACTTCTTCGCGCAGGTTGGCAAGCAGGGCGCCATTCTCGATGAGCGCTTCAATCACGGCGGCCAGCTCGCCGACTACATCATCGACTATCTTCGCCGCGAGCCGATGGACATGGTCACCACGCGCGAAGGTGAGCACATGCTCGATCCTGCGATGGCGATCTACGGTCCTAAGGTGATGATCATCAATCAATTCGCCGGTTCGGGCGGTGACGCCATGCCCTGGTTTTTCCGCAAGGCGAAAATCGGCACGCTCGTCGGCGTGCGCACCTGGGGTGGTCTGGTCGGCATCGGTGGTTATCCCGTGTTGCTCGATGGCGGCACTGTCACCGCACCGCGCTCCGCCATTTCCAATCTCAACGGCGACTGGGAAGTGGAAGGCCACGGCATCCCGCCCGATATCGAAGTGATTCAGGACCCCAAGCTCGTGCGCGAAGGCCACGACCCGCAACTGGAGCGCGCCGTCGCCGAAGCGATGCAGCAGCTGAAAGACCATCCGTTGCCGGAATACAAAACGCCGCCCTACACGAATCACCATCCGGTGCTGCCGCCAGTCGAGTAGTTTCGGGCAGAGCGCCGCACCCGCAATCGTAGCGGCGCGATCGATCGTGCCCGGCACAAAATCTTGGCGTGATGAAGGCCATGCACCTCGATCGCGAGCCTGGGCTAATTCGCCTCTTGCGCCGCGCCATTCCCCCCGTGATAAATTCGGGAGGGGGATGCCGGATGACCGAATTCAGCCAGGCCGAAATGCGCAACACCGAAGCCGCGTGCTACGCGCTCTGCGTTGATTACGCAGAAATCGTGGACGCTCGCGAATGGCCGCGCCTCGCCGAGCTTTTCGCCGAGGACGCCACGTTCACCAAGCCCGTGCCGCCCAAAGAAGTGATTCACGGCTCGGCCAAAATAATCGCCTGGTTTCAATCGTTTCCGCCGGACCGCATCACGAATCATCTGATCAGCAATTTTCGCGTGCGCATGGAAACCAACGACACCGCCATCGGCTCCTGCCGCGTACTCCTCCATACCTCCGAGTTGTCAGAGCCCGAAACAAACGAGGGCCGCAAAGCCGCTCCCAAGCAACTGATGGGCAGCTATCAGGACCGCTACGTCCGCACGAAAGAGGGCTGGCGCTTCGCCGCGCGCGTCGGCGGAGTCACGTTTCACACGTAAAATCGCGACAAGAATTGAACAATGTCGAACGAACCCATTGCGCGCATCGCCCTCATCGGCTTCGGCGAAGCCGGCGGAATTGTCGGGCACGATCTCGCGGCGCGCGGCCTTGACGTTTCGACCTACGACATACTGTTCGACGCACTCGCCTCGCGCGATGCGATGCTCGCGAAGGCCCGCCGCTCGAAAGTGCGAGCCGCCGAGAATCTTGCCGACGCCACAGGAGACGCACAGCTGGTAATTTCGGCCGTCACCGCATCGTCCGCACTGGGCGTAGCCGTCGACGCAGCGCAGCTGCTCGGCAGGGGTCAAATATTTCTCGACATCAACTCCGTCTCTCCCGCCACAAAACAGAAAATGGCGAACTACTTCGCGCAATCGCCCGCGCATTTCGCCGAAGCCGCGGTGATGGCCGCTTTCCCGCCGCAGCGCCTGAAAGCTCCGATCCTGCTCGGCGGCTCGCACGCGGCCGACGTCGCTCCGCGCCTCAGGGCAATCGGACTCAACGTCAGCGTAGCCAGCGACCGCATCGGCGTCGCCTCCGCCGTGAAAATGTGCCGCAGCGTGGTGATCAAGGGTCTCGAAGCGATCGCGGTCGAATCGATGCTCGCCGCCCGCCGCTATGGAGCCGAAGACGCCGTCCTGAAATCGCTCGCCGCCACGTTCCCCGAAATGGGCTGGCAGGAAAAGCTGCCGGACTACCTGATCAGCCGCGTCGCCGAACATGGCAAGCGCCGCGCCGAAGAAATGCGCGAAGTCGCCCAGGCCATTCGCGACGTCGGCATCGATCCGCTGATGGCCGAAGCCATCGCCGAGCGCCAGGACGCGCTAGGGAAGGAGATCGCCGCGAATCTTCCCGGCATGCGCGTCGAAAAATCATTCTCGTGGCGCGAACTCGCCGACGCGCTCGACAAAGCTTCAAAAACCACGAAACACACGTAGCGCTTTGCTGTCATCCGGTTTTCACGCCGCCAAAGTTCCGGTATCCGTATAATTCCGCCCCCTCGCAAATCGTTCTCGAAGTTCCGAAGGGAGGGCGTCCAGCAGGGGTCCGGCGCGGGGCTCAGCGGCTAGAGAAACCAGAAGCGTTTCTTCTTCCGCGGCTGCGCGCCGGCGGAATCTTCCCAGCCAAGATCGTCCGCCAGCTCCGGCACCCACGGAATCGGCCGGTCCTCGAACGCCGCCAGAGGATTGTCCACCAGCAGCGCCCGCGCCACATCCTCGCCGCGCGCCTTCGCAATCAGCTCGTAGGTTTCCTTCAGCTTCAGCGGACGCGACGTCGTATTGTGCGCGTCGCTGGCGACGAAATGGATCGCGCCGGCGTCCAGCCATTCATTCGCGGCGGCCTGCGCCGATTCGCCCCACCGGCCCAGCAGCGATTGCGCTGTCACCTGCGCGTAGCAGCCCTGGCGCAGCCAGCGGTAGAGGCGCTCGGGCTGCGCGCGGATCAAGGGGTTGCGCTCCGGATGCGTCACGATCGGATGGAGTCCCGCCAGCTGCAGCTCGTGCAGCGCCTGGTCCATCGACGGCGGAATGGAATAATCCGCGAACTCCACCAGCAGATAGCCTTTCTGGTTCAGCGTGTAGCGAAATGGGTCGTGCCGGATGTCCTGCAGGTTTTCGAAGCTCAGGTGGAAATCGCAGCCCGTGGCGAAGGTAATCTGCCCCGCGAATCTCGCCTGCAGCTCGTCGCGCAGTTCGTGGTTGCGCGCCAGGCTGAACGTATGATCCGGGCTCGCATGCGGGGTCCCGATCACGTGCGTCACCCCGTCCGCAATCGCCATCTCGGCCATCGCGCACGAAACCTCCAGCGACGGCGAGCCATCGTCAATCCCAGGCAGTATGTGGCAATGAATGTCGACCATCGTTGATCGAGGATATCCCAGGGCCCACCGGATGACAACGCACCGCCCGGCCCGGAAAGATTTCCATGTTTGCGGTCGGTACTTCGGGTGCGTTTCACGGAACGCTCAATTCGACCCGGTGCCGCGCTGAGCGCCGCGGCACTCCCTGTAAACCTTTTGAGAGAGAGCCCTCGTCGGACGGAGTGAGTCCTCTGTGGGGATGACAAGAGAGGTAGACTTTCGTCCTAAGGGTTTTTCCGTATTGCGGGCACGGCGGAGGCGGCGGCAGACTTTGCAGGCCGGAGTGCTGGTTTTCAATCTCACGTTCGCATCAGGAGGATTGGGATGAAGAGCCGACGTTGGCTGGGTGTTGGATTGAGTGTGCTGCTGGGGATCGGCATGGGAACGACGGCGGCGCGGGCGCAGGAGCATCACGATCACGATCGTTTCGACGATCACGATCGCGCCGTGGCGCGCGATTGGTACAAGGGCCATCACGACGCTTTCCATCATGACGAGGGGCGCTACTGGCACAGCGCCTGGGAGCCGAACATCCATGAAGGGTTCGTGTTGACGCCGGAGATGCGCCGGGCGTGGCGGCCCGTGCCGCACGATTTGCTGGTGCGGCTGGGACCGTGCCCTCCCGGATATCGGTACGTGGTGATCGGGGACCATGTGGTCCTGGTGGACTCCGGCTGGCGAATTCACGACGTGCTGCATTTTGAGTTGAATTTCTAGAACGGAGCGCACAGAACAGAGATTCGTCGATTGCGTGGCAGGACGTCCCGCAGGAGCGCGACGAGAAGCGAAATCATCCTGCCACTTCGCTCAGAATGGCGAACAAAAGCGCCCGCCTTTCCGACGCGGTGCGTCGGAACCCGCCAGAAAGCGGGGGAAAGGCGGCCGCCAGGAAGGCAAACAGGGCGGCGGGGCTTGGGCTCTGCCTCCCTTTTTTTTTCCCTTGACATATTCCCATATAGGAATGTATCGTCCGGGCATGGCAAGGGCGGCGACGACTTCGGATGCGTTTAATGCGGTGGCGGAGCCGCGGCGGCGGGCGATTCTGGCATTCCTGGCGGACCGGGAGCAGCCGGTAGGGGCGATCGTAGTGGCGCTGGCGCTGGAGCAGCCGTCGGTGTCGAAGCACCTGCGCGTGCTGCGGGACGTGGGACTGGTGCGGATGCGGCGGGACGGGCGGCACAAGCTGTACCGGACGAATGCAGCAGGGCTGCGTCCGCTGCACGAATGGACCGGGGAATTCGAGCGGTTCTGGCGGCATCAGTTGACGAAGGTGAAGGAACGGGCGGAGGCGAAGATGGCGCAGGCCGTCGAGACGCCTCCGGCTGCGGCAGGGAATCACGAGGGGGGCTGCGATGACGAGTGAGGATCTGACCATGGAAATCCACGAAGAGATTCACGTGAAGGCGCCGATCGAAGTGACGTTCGCGGCCCTACTGGAGCAGTTGGGGCCGCTGAACGAGCCGGCGCCGAACTTCGCCATGCCGATGAAGCTCGAGGCGTGGCCGGGCGGGAAATGGACGCGCGACCTGGGCTCGGAGAACGGGCACTTCTGGGGGCACGTGCAGGCGATCAAGCGGCCGACGCTGCTGGAATTTTGCGGGCCGTTGATCATGTCGTATGCCGCGACGTCCAACTTGCAGTACCGGTTGAGCGAGGAACCGGGCGGGACGCTGATCAAATTCCGGCACTCGGCGTTCGGCGTGATTCAGGACGATCACCGGGCGGGGATCGGGCAGGGCTGGGCTTACACGCACGCGCGCATGAAGGGGCGGGTGGAGGCGGCTGCACCGGGAGCGAAGTGAGATCGGCGGCGGGAAGATCAAAAGGAGAATGAAAATGTCGATTGCGGAAACGATGTTGGCCGAATTCGAGGCGCAGGCTCCTTTGACGCGGAAATTTCTGGAGCGGCTGCCGGAAGACAAGCTTGGATGGAAGCCGCATGAGAAGTCGATGACGGCGGGGCAGCTGGCGCTGCATCTGGCGAGCGTGCCGGGCGGGGTGATTCGCATGGCGGAGATGAATCCGGCGCCGATGCCGGGACCGGACGCTTTCACTTTCGCCGAGCCGAAAACACGGGCGGAGATCTTGCAGAAATACGACGAGAGCATTGCGACCGTGCGCAGCATCCTGCCCAAATTCGACGACGCGGCGATGAATGAGCGGTGGCGATTCGAGGCGGGCGATCAGGAGTTCTACGCGCAGCCGCGCGTGCAGCTGTTGCGGGACGCGATGCTGAGCCACTGGTATCAGCACCGCGGGCAGTTCAGCGTGTATTTGCGGATGCTGAATGTGGCGGTGCCCTCGACATGGGGGCCGAGCGCGGATGAGGCGCCGGCGTTTTTGCAGAAGGGGAAATCGGCGTAGGGCGAGAGTCAAAAGCGACAAGCGGATTCAAATTCAAATTCGCCGATCGGGAGATTGGCGATCCCAGGAGGAGAAACGATGAGCTCGGCAGCACTGGCACAGAAGGTAGAGGATCTCGGGGTCACCATCAACGAGGAAATTCATGTCAAGGCGCCGCTGCAGGTGACGTTCGATGCGTTGATCGAGCAGCTCACCGATGGCATGACCGCGGCGGAAGACAAACCCATGCGGATGAAGATCGAGGCTTGGCCGGGCGGCCGCTGGTGGCGCGATCTGGGCGACGGGAACGGGCATCTGTGGGCGCACGTGCAGGCGATCAAGCGGCCGACACTGCTGGAGTTTAGCGGGCCGCTGATGATGTCGCTGGCGGTGGCGTCGAATATTCAGTACCGGCTGAAGGAAGAGCCGGGCGGGACGCTGATCACGTTCCATCATTACGCGCTGGGATTCGTGCCCGCAGATTTCCGGAAGGGTTTCGGCGAGGGCTGGAAGATGATCAACCAGCGGGCGAAGGATCGGGCGGAGAAGAAGGGGAAGTAGCGGCTCCGAATTATTGTTTGGAGGCGCGGCAATGATTTGTCCTGTGTGCGTGGCGAATGCGGCGATGACGGTGGCGGCAGTCGGAGCATCGACCGGCGGCTTGAGCGCGATCGCGATGCGGATTTTGCGGCGGCGGAAAAAGACCACAGGAGTCCCTGTGGCCCTAAAGACAAAGGAGGGAGGCGAGCGATGAGTACGGCGGCGGGTAAGTCGGGGCAACATCCGGTGGTGGGGGTGGCGGAGTGGTTGGTCGCGCGGAAGGAGTTGTTGAAGAAGGAAAAGGAGCTGACGCATCTGCGGGATGAGATTTCGCGACTGCGGCTCGAACTGCCGTGGGAGAAAATCGAGAAGAAATATGTGTTCGAGGGGCCGAAGGGGAAACGGACGCTGGCGGATCTGTTCGACGGGCGCAGCCAGCTGATGATTTACCACTTCATGCTGGGACCGGGATGGAAGGAGGGCTGCCCGTCGTGCTCTTACCTGGCCGATCATTTTGACGGCATGCGGGTGCATCTGGCGGCGCGGGACATCCATCTGGCGGTCGTTTCGCGGGCACCGTGGCCGGAGATCGAGGCGTTCCAGCAGCGCATGGAGTGGAAATTCCCATGGGTGTCGTCCAACGGCACCGATTTCAATTTCGATTATCAGGTTTCGGCGACGCCGGGCACGAAGGCGGATGAGAAGGTCCCCTACAATTACGAGATGCAGGTGTTTCCGGCGGAGGAGCGGCCGGGGTTGAGCGCGTTTTACAAGGATGGGGGAGAGATTTTTCACACCTACTCGACCTATGCGCGTGGGCTGGATATTTTGGTGGGCGCGTACAATTTTATCGACATGTCGCCGCTGGGCCGGAGGGAGCAAGGGCTGAAGCACACCATGGCGGGGGTTCGGCACCATGACAGGTATGGCGAGGGGTTGGTGAGTTTGGGATAGGCGAGGACCGGGCGCCGGTACGTAAAATTACTGTTAACTTTCAATGGTGGATAGGACTTTAGTTCTATTGTGGGGAGCGTACTAGGGTCCTACCGTGGGGGTATGGCTGGCCCTACCACGATTTCGACCGAACGACCGGCGCTGACGCTCGATCCCGGGCGCCGGCGGAGCATGCGGGTGCTGTTGAGCGTGCCGATTCAGATCAGCGGCAAGGATAAGGATCAGCAGGAGATCAACGAAGAAACCCGGACGCTGGTGGTGAACGCGCACGGGGCGTTGATTTCGCTGGCTGCGAAGGTGACGCCCGGGCAGCAGGTCACAGTGGCGAACCGTTCGACGCGGAAGTCGATGGAATGCCGCGTGGTGCATTTGGGTAACGCGAGCGGCGGCAAGGTGCAGACGGGAATCGAGTTTTTGACGCCTTGCGGGTCGTTTTGGCAGATTGATTTTCCGCCGGATGATTGGGTCACACCCGAAGATTAGTTTCCGCGTTTCGATCCCTCTTTAGTTCAAGAGTTGAACCTCGGGGCTAAAGCCTCGATTTTTTCTGATTCCGCGCTTCGGAAGTGAAGCTCCGACCCCCTAAAAACCTGCTCGTGGTCACACATCGCGGCGAATCCGTACGCCGAAGAGAGATCCTTCGACTCCGGGCCGACGAGATTCGTCGGTCCCGCACTCAGGATGACAGCGCTTGCCTCAGTGCGGCTACTTCGGAGCGGGAGTTAGTTCGGCGCGGAGGGTGCCGAAGGGTAGCGTTGCCTGGATTACGACCGGGGTATGGGCTGCGTCGTTTGCCAGCCAGATGGCCAAGTGAATCGCCGGCATTTCCTTTTCGTGTTGATAGACGCTGATGGAGATTCGGGAGGCGCTGAAGACGCCGGCGGGGACGGTGACGGGTTGCGGGCCGCTGTCCTGGTGGCCGCGCATTTCGTAGATGTCGCGGCCGGTGAAGACTGGAATGCGCAGCTCGGGAACGTGAGCCCAATCGGTGCCGCGCATGGTGAAGAGCGCGCCGAGAGCGTCGCGGGTGCCGGGCTCGACGACGACGCTCGGGCCGGGGGCTTTCGATTGCTGTCCGGTGGGAACCAGATGCTGGACCTGGTCGGTGATCTTGCCGAGCTCATTGAGATGCGATTCGAACTGGCGGCTTTCGAGCGATGCGGTATCGGTGTAGGAGTCGAATTGATCGTCGACGGGAAAGAGCGAGGCAACGGGGGTTTGCGTGTGGGCGGCGGCGCGGAAGTGCCACGTCTGCCAGCCGAAAAGATCGCGGCGCTCGGGGACGGTGAGCTGGACCGTGGCGGCGGTGGTGAAGGCGGACCAGGAGACGCGATAGTCGAGCGTTTCGCCGGGCCGGAACGGCATGGGTTGGTCTTTCACCACAGGCGCCAGCGAGGCCACCGGAAACGCGACGCTGGCAGTTGCGGCGATTAGAGCGATCAGAGGCGCGAGAAGGACGGCGACCTTGCAGATTGGGCGCGAGTTCATCATGTAAGTCAGATTAGGATTTGTGCCCGGAATGTTGCCCGGGTATGGCGCGGCGGGCTATAGTTTGGGTGCCCGTCAAAGAGTAAGCGTACCTGAAACGCGCGGGACAATCATTACAGGGTTGCGGAGGAACACCGTCGCTGAGTTGGCGGCGCCGCGGTTGAACTGAGCGCGGAGAGATCCTTCGACTCCGCTCAGGATGACGGCGAGGTCGTTAGGCGAGCGAAACGAAAGACAAGAAGCTCAGGCCAAGAGCCGGCGGGTCGCCCTTCGGAGTTACGCAGGACCAGCTGGCGCTACGGGAGATGAATTTGCGTTATTTGGTTACGGGCGGGGCGGGGTTTATCGGGTCGAATATTGTTGATGAGTTGGTGCGGCGGGGGCAGCAGGTCGTCGTGCTTGACAACCTTTCAACGGGCAAAGAAGAAAATCTTGCAGCTGTGCGGGACAAGATCGAGCTGAATACTGGCAGCATCACCGATTTGGCGGCTGTGCAGGCGGCGGCACGGGGCGCGGATTACGTGATTCATCTGGCGGCGCGGACTTCGGTACCGCGGTCGGTGGAAGAGCCGATTGAGACCAATCACACGAATATCGACGGGACGTTGAACGTGCTGGTCGCGGCACGGGATCGACGGGTGAAGAGGTTCGTGTACGCGGCGTCTTCGTCGGCGTATGGCGAAACGGAGACTTTGCCGAAGACGGAAACGATGCAGGCGGTGCCGATTTCTCCTTACGGCGTGTCGAAGTATGTGGGTGAGCTGTACGCGCAGGTTTTCGGGCGGGTGTACGACCTGGAGAATACGTCGCTGCGGTATTTCAATGTGTTTGGGCCGCGGCAGGATCCGACCTCGCCGTATTCGGGCGTGCTTTCGCGATTCATGCTGGCGGTGATTGAGGGCAAGCCACTGGTGATCTTCAGCGACGGAGAGCAGTCGCGAGATTTCACCTATGTCGAGAACGTGGTGGACGAAACGTTGCGGGCGTGCGAGGCGAGCGGAGCTTCGGGCAAGGTGTTCAATGCCGGGACGGGGAAGCGGATTGCGTTGAACGGCGTGGTGAAACTGCTCGAGCGCGTGACGGGCCGGAAGATCGAGGTGAAGTACCAGCCGGCGCGGAGCGGGGACATATTGCATTCGCAGGCGGATATTTCGCTTGCACGGAAAGTGTTGGGGTATGAGCCGCGCGTGGATTTTGAGGAAGGGTTGCGGCGGACCTGGGAGTGGTATCGTGGTGCGTTTGGGACGAGGTAGAGACTCTCGTATTGTTGCCTTAACCTACCATTTGCGCTCACGCCAGATCGAGCGCGCCCGCTCCAGAGAGCCTTCGCCTGCGTGGCCCGACGTCCGCCGCCGCAGAAATCCGGCCGCCCGGCTCGGGATGACGCCTTAAGGGCGACGGCAAAACACGAATCAAAATGGCCGAAGGCCCTCACCCCTGCGAGGCGGGGTGCGCTCCGTGCAATGGAAGGCGCCCGCTTGAAAGCGGCTGCTACAGGTACCGCCCCTACTTAACTGCGGCGGGCTTGGGCTGGGCGCATTGGCTGGCGGAGCCAGCGCGAGGCCGCTGAAATCAGGCGCTGCATTTGTTGCCACGCGGGGTGAAGTGCGGCGCGGATTCTTGTCGCCACCGACGGCGCTGCGCTTGCCGCATGCGTGGGCACCGCAGGCTCTACGGCCATGGGCTTCGCCGGAACCGCGATTAACTGTGGCGCCGGTGACGGCGGCTTGGGCGACGGCGGTGGCTCGACGACCGGCTGGATGGTTGTTGCGGGCGCGAGTTCGCGGGCGCGGAGGATGCCGGAGGGTGCGGGCATCGAGGGCAATCCGATATTTGAAATTGAGACGTGCGCGTGGGCGGCCGGCGCTTCGCTTGCGGCCTGGATTCCGCGCGAGGCCATTGCGGACATGCGCATTTTCGTGCGGCTTGCGGGCATGGGCAGGATGTCGGCGACAGTGGGCGGCGCGAAGCTGATGGACCGCGGGAACGGTTTGAACTCGTCGAATTGAAACTCGCGGGCGACTTCTTCGACGATCTGCGCGGTTGACGGCAAAATCCTTTCGCGGTGCGCTCGCATGAGAGCCTGTTCGCAGAGCAGGTTGATGACGCGCGGCGTGCCTCCGGAATAGAAATAAATCGCATCGAGCGCTTCGGGGGCGAACCCTCCGTCAGGCTGCGCGCCTCCAAATTCCAGCCGGCGATGGATGTAGTCGTGCGTTTCGGCGATGGTGAGCGCGGCGGTGTGGCAGCGGAGAGAGATTCGCTGGCGCAGCTGGAGCATTTGGGGCTTGGCGAGAGTAACGTCGAGCTCCGGTTGGCCCGAGAGCATGATCTGAATCAGCTTTTCGCCTTCGACTTCGAGATTCAGCAGCATGCGGATTTCCTCGAGCACCGGAAAGGTGAGGCCCTGCGCTTCGTCAACGATCAAGACGGGACGTTGGCCGGCGCGGCGGCGGGCGTAGAGCCAATCGTGCAGAGTCTTGCGCACGTTGCGCGGGTGAGACATGTCCTCCTTGATGCCGAAGTCGGCGAGGATGAAGTCGAAGAGATTGTCGATGTCGAGATGCGAATTGAAAACGAAGGCGACGGGAAGTTCTCGCTCGCGCAGGGAATTGAGCAGGTGATTGATGAGCGTGGTTTTGCCGGTGCCGACTTCTCCCGTGAGCACGATGAGACTCTTGCCGGATTCGATTGCGCCCGTAAGCTCGGAGAGAGCGCGGATTGTTTGCGGCGTCCAGAAGAGGTCGCGCGGATCGGGGCTTACGTTGAATGGATTCCGGCGGAGGCCGAAGAAGGAAAGAAAATTTCCGCCCTTGGCCGTCGGCAGGGCGCTTCCGGGAATCTGTCCGTTGCTTGGCGTGGAGTTGCCGAGATGCTGGCTGGGCTGGGTCATTTGGGCCTCCGAACTCTCGAATGTTTGATGCGTGCGGCGTGAAGTTGAATACAGGATTCCGAAGAATTTTGCGGAGCGTGCCGATAGCGAGGGTTGTAGGACGTTTGGTACCCCTACAAAGGCGCCCGCCTGAAGTGCGGCCGCTATGAAGTCGTCGACGGCGGTCGTTCGAAGTGAATCGCGCGATTCACACCAAGAAGGTTTGCTGGGTGGACCCTAGGAGCGTGCGCCGGGCTTTCGCACACCGGAGATCGCCGGACCGCCGGCGGGAGTGTCTGTGGCACTCAAACCGGAAATATTAAAAGCCGTTGGGGTGGAATGGAGCTAGCGGCGGCGGGACTCTGCAAGGCGTCGGGCTCCACTTCGAGGCGTCTGGTTCTTGCTTGAATTGTTCCGTGGTTATGAAGCGGCCGTTTAGGTATTGCGGGTCTTCTACGATGCCGGTGACGATGAGGTAGGGCATGCCGTCGTATTCGACGCGGTCGAAAAATTCGGTGAGCACCGCGTTGGCGCTGTAGGGGACGCCGTTTTTTCGCAAGTAGCCCGGCTTCATGTGCGCGGTGACGACTTTGAGGCTGCCGGCCCCGGGTGGCGGGCCGTTGCGCGGCGGGATGCCGAAACCCTGAGCCTGGGCTTGTTTTTCCCACGAGGCTACCGAGTCTCCCTGCCAATCGGGTTCTCCGCCTGTCCATTTGGAGCCGTCGAAATGGAAGAGGCGTTTTTGGGTGCCGGCGTCGGTGTCGATTTCGAGAGTTTTTTCGTCAGACCAGGTGATGTGCAGGCGCGTGGGGAGATGCATGATGCCGGCGGCGCCGAACGCGCGGCAGGCGTTGCCTTCGGCCTCGTCTTTCGCGGGGTCCCAATTATTCGTGATGCGGCGGGCTTCGGCGTTGACCGGCACGAAGGACACGTCCCCTTTGGCAGGCGTGATCATGCGCCAGCGCCACTCGTCGTCGATGATGGAGACCCAGTTGCCGGTGAGGTCGACAAGGGCGGCGGCCTTGGGGGGGGGGGGGG
>DATNKM010000006.1:0-22652 GCA_035603395.1 Candidatus Acidiferrales bacterium | reverse complement strand
GCGGCGCCGCTGCTCACCGCAACGCCGGTGAACCAGCCGGTCGGCCCCCCCATCTGCAACGGATCCATCACTGCCAACGGCAGCAGTCTCACGCTGGATCCCAACTGCTTCACGATGCCCGGTGGTCCCACGCCCATTGCCGTAGGTAACCTGATCCTGTTTCACAACATCAACGGCACGGCGCTTGAATACGTCACGAGCATATCCGGGAGCACGATCAATTTCGCGGCAGGCGATCCTGCTCGCCTGAATCAAACCGGATTGCCCTACGGCACAGTAGGGAATCTTGCCGTCACTGCGACTCCCACCACCATCTCGCGTGTATACATGGTGACCTACTATCTGGACGTCGTCACCAATCCGGCCAAACCCCAACTGGTCCGCC
The DNA here is from genome assembly GCA_035603395.1 of Candidatus Acidiferrales bacterium. Lineage (GTDB taxonomy): Bacteria > Acidobacteriota > Terriglobia > Acidiferrales > UBA7541 > Palsa-295. Next base: position 22,267 of record DATNKM010000006.1, on the reverse strand, counting down.
AGGTCAACTACCCGAATTATCCCGCGGGCAATGCCGCAAATCCTCCGCAGCAGGTCGGCGAAGTGATCGAAAACCTGGGCTTCAGCTACGACATCGTGAATACGCAGGACCCGGCCGGGACGTACCCGAACGGGCCTGGAGACGCGCCGACCGCCCTTGCTCCGGATACGCCGTTCGCGTTCCGCGCCGTCAATGTGTACCTCGGCGGGCGCTCGGAATATCCCTGGACCTGGACGAATCCGCCCCAATTTCTCCGCAACAGCTTGACTACCCAGGTCAGCATTCGCAGCTTGTCGTTTGGAGTGCTGTTCCCGACGCCGGGCATTCTGCCGTAACGCACGGAATCGCTGGGACTATTTCATAAGGAGACTGCTGTGAGAACGAAACGTGAAGCTGGAGTCGCACTGATCACCGCGCTGCTGATACTTTTCTTGGTCTCGGCCATCATTGTGGGAATGTCGTGGATGGTCGTCAGCGACCTGAAGTTGAGCGGAAACAACCAGCAGCGCGAGCTGGCCTTTTACGGTGCCGAGGCCGGCATGGAGAAGATGACCGCGGACATGGGCACGATCTTCGCGCAGCAGGGCTCAATCGTTGCCGCGAACCTGCCAACGATTACGGGTAATCCGCCCTCGTTCCCACCGCCTTACAACAACATTACCTATACCAACGCGCTGGGAGTGTCGACGTATCAAATCGGATGCCCGAACTTCCCGTGCGTCACGCCAACTTATACCTTCGCGACAGTTCAGCCGCCGAGCGCCTATGCCGGCATGCAGGCGCAGATAACACCGTTTACCCTGCAAGTGGCCGCGCAGACCGCGGAAGGAGGCGAAGTCAAGCTCCAGCGACAGGTCGAGCTGGTGGCGATCCCGGTATTCCAGTTCGGAGTCTTCTCCAACACCGACCTCTCCTTCTTCAACGGCCCTCCGTTTGATTTCGGAGGCCGCGTGCACACCAACGGGAACCTTTGGCTCGCGGCTAACCAGGGTCCTGTCTACTTCCGCCAAAAAATCACGGTGGCGGGCCAGGTGATTCGTTCCAACTTGGAAAATGGCCAGGCGACCGTAAACGGCGGCCAGTATGGCGGTGACGTCGTTATCGGGGAGACTTCGAATCCTCCTCCTGCTGCGCCGGGTGAGCCCAATTCCCCCTATCAAATCGCCGGGCAGTGGTGGCCGCTCGCGCTGACCGAGGGCAGTATGTCCGGCCCGAACGTCTACAACGGTCTCAGCGGCTCGGTGAACGGCGCGTGGGCCGCCGCGGTGTCGCGATACAATGGCATGCTTTCGATCGGCGATCCTCAGCTGAACCTGATCTCGACCGCGTTGAATGGCTTGCAGACACCCGTCGCGCTGATTCGGCGTCCGGTGGTCGGTGAGGAGGCGTCCCTCCCTGCGCAGTTTGCGCAGCGCTATTTCACCAACGTGCAACCGATGACCGCCAGCTTGCGGATTTTGCTCGACGACTATCCGAGTGCAGCCACTGTGCCGGGCAGCGCGGGCGCTTGCAACAACTCGGATATGATGTCCCTGGACACGATCTCCAGCACGCAGCCGACCGACTTGGCGTCAGCAAGCCTAGGTGGAAACCCCAGTCAAATGCCCGAGTCCGGCGCATCGAATGCCAGCAACTACACCGTCAACGACGGCTACTGGCAGAAGCCCAACACCCCGATCATCACCGGATGCCTGAAGGTGGAATACCTCAACGCCGCCGGCGTAGCCACCGACGTCACCAACGAGTTCCTTACTCACGGTTATATCGCGCCGAACATCAATCCGCAGGGCCCCACCGGAACGGGCGCCAACCCGGCACCGTGGCCGACCGACGCCACTTTAGGTGGGGCTCAGGTCGCCCCGAATCCATGCGGGAATGAGAACACGCTCTACGCAAACTCGATCATTCGTTTCGCAAGAGTTCGCGACAATCCTCATAACTGGGTGAAAACCAGCACCTGCATTGGTAGCACAGGGGTGGCTGGCATGAACAACACGGATTATTGGCCGCTCGCCCTGTTCGATGAGCGCGAAGGAGTTCCGCGCGACGAGTCCGAGGCGTCCACTGGTCCCGGGACAATCTCCACAGTGACTCCGCTCGGCAACATGTACTACGTCGAGCTGGACATCGCGAATCTCGACAAGTGGTTTGCGGGCACCCTCGGTGCTCCGGACTCCGGCGGAGCGGCCTATGCCGTCGGCGGATACTCGGTGTACTTCTCCGATCGACGCGGGAATGCCGTGGAAAATCAGGGAAATCCTGCGTCGGGCGCAAAAGTGGGGTCGCTCGGCTACAACGATTTCGTCAACCCGGCAAGCCTTTTGGCCTGCCCGAATGGCGTTCTCGATTCGGGTGAAGATCTCGAGGGCGATGGAGTTCTGCGCACCTACGGAGGAGCGTACGAGCCGGTTCTCCCTACGAATCTTTTGAACCTTATGAACACAGCGGGCCCGAATACGAACTTTCAAACGAATCCGAATTGCGCTGCAGCCCCATTTCCGTTGTGGAAGGTCTATAAAGTGACGGCTGAAGCGCGGGAGAATCCTCCGTTCTTCTTCCGCCACGCGCTCAAGCTCGTCAACGGCAGCACCATCAACCTCGGCACGGCGTGCTATGGTGCCGCTCCGAATCCGCCGTGCGGCCTCACCGTGGCCTCGGAAAATCCCGTGTACATTCAGGGCGACTACAACGCGCCGGGCGGAAATCTTACCGCAGCCGGAACGGTCGCTGCTTCTGTTGCGGCCGATGCTGTCACCCTGCTTTCCGACAACTGGAACGACGTGAACAGCTACATTGGTCCCTATAACAACGGCCTCCGCAACGCCGTTAACACCGAATATCGCGTTGCGGTCATCGCCGGGAAGCAGATTCCGTTCGCGATTCCGCCGGGCGAAGGCCAGGTCGACTTTGGAACCGACGGCGGACTGCACAACTTCCTGCGCTACATCGAAAACTGGGGAGGCGACACTCTGACCTATGAAGGCTCACTGGTGAGCTTCTACTTCAGCCGTCAGGCGATCGGGCTCTACAAGGGCACGCCGTACAGCCCGCCGTCGCGCGTATACGCGTTCGACAACAATTTCACACAAGGACCGCAATGGCTGCCGCCTCGCACGCCGTCACTGCGCACGGTCAATACCATCGGCTTCTCGCAGATGCTGATGCCGACGCAGTAGTCGATTCGCAGTTCAGCAGTCAGAGCGGCTTTCCGATTCTTCCCGGAGAGCCGTTTTTCTTGCGGGCGTTGCGTGCAGGCGTGGGCTGCGCCGGCCCCGTTACGGCCTAGCCGGTGGAATGCGCGGGTTGAAATTCGTATTCACCGCTTACGTCGTGCAGGCGGGTCCGCCGTCCGGCGCGCACAGGTCGTTTAAGGCGTCGCTCGAATCGCCCGCCGCGAGTCCCCCAACGGCTCGGCATCCATCGAATCGTTGCGCCCCGCCGGCAGCCGCTCGCTATCGAAGTGCACCACCAGGTTCGAGCGATCGCTGCTTAGCTCTTGCGGCCGAGAATCGACCGAAGCGTCGGCTCAAGCTCCGCGAACCGGAACTTATACTCCAGTTCCACGAGGCGCGCAGGCACCACGCGCTGGCTGGCCAGCAGCAGCGCGTCCGCCATTTCCCCCACCGCTAGCCGCAACGCAAACGCAGGCGCGGCAAAAAACGCAGGCCGCCCCAGCACACCGGCGGTAATACGCGTGAAATCGGCATTGCGCACAGGATTCGGCGCGGTCACATTCAGCGGGCCCGACAGCCGCTCGTCCGCAATCGCCGCGCGGATGATTTTGATCGCGTCTTCGAGCGCAATCCAGGCCATCCACTGTTGCCCGCTTCCCAGCCGCCCGCCCAGCCCGAATTTGAACGGCATCAGCATCAGCGGAAGCGCGCCGCCTTCGCCCGAGAGCACCACGCCGAATCGCAGGCGCGCCACGCGAATACCGCCCGTTTCCGCGCGAGCGGCCTCGGCCTCCCAGTCGCGCACCAACAAGCAAAGAAAATCCGTACCGTGGGTGCTCGATTCGGTCAGGATCTCCTCACCGCGATCGCCGTAAAAACCGATCGCCGAAGCGCACACAAATACGTTCGGCTTTTGCTTCAGCGTCGCCAGGGCGTCCACGAGCACCCGCGTGGTATCGATCCGGCTGCTGCGGATCTCCGCCTTTCGGGCGGGCGTCCAGCGTCTTTCCGAAATATTCGCCCCGCTCAAATGCACCACCGCATGGAAGCCTTCCATCGCGGCCACGTCCACCGTCGCCGCATGAGGATCCCACGCCACATCGCCCGCAGCCCGCGTGCCGCCCGGCCGCACCAGACGCACCACGATGTGCCCATCCGCCTGCAATGCGCTCGCGAGCGACTTCCCGACAAGCCCCGATGCACCAGAAATCAATATTTTCAAGGAGTGACCTTCTCCGGCGTGTTCGTTTCCGCCCCAAGCTACCGTACGACTCCGCCCTCGCCGCGTCAATCGGCGCCCAATAGGACTTGACACCGGACCTGCCTCGGTTGTATTTAACTACTAGGTTAAATACGAGCCGAACATGTCGACCGACCCGCTCTCGGCAACCTTTGCCGCTCTCGCCGATCCTACCCGGCGCGCGATTCTTGCCAAACTTTCCGCTGGCGAAGCATCGGTCACCGAGCTGGCTGAGCCCTTCGAAATGAGCCTCCCGGCCGTTTCCAAGCACCTGAAAGTCCTCGAACGCGCCGGCCTGATCGCCCGCAGCCGCGAAGCGCAATGGCGCCCGTGTCAGCTCGAGGCAGGCCCGCTCGAGGACGTAGCCGGCTGGATCGAGCACTATCGCCGTTTCTGGACCGACAGTTTCGATCGCCTCGACGACTATCTGCACGGGTTGAAAACCAAGGAGAACCAACGTGGCCGCAAGCAAAGCACCCGGCAGCGAATCAAGTAGCTCCCGGGTCGGAGGAGCACGATGAGCGCTCCCGTTCAAGCCCCAGGGCGAGCTCGTCCTCTCGCGCACCTTCGACGCGCCGCGCGATCTCGTATTCAAACTCTGGACCGACCCGAAACACATTCCCCACTGGTGGGGTCCGAGCGGATTTGTGACCACCGTTCACGTAATGGACGTTCGTCCCGGCGGCGCCTGGCGCTACTCCATGCGCGGCCCCGACGGAAAAGACTATCCGTTCAACGGTGAATACGTCGAAGTGGTCAGCCCGGAAAAACTGGTTTTCATCGGAACCATCCACGAAGGCCCGGATCACCAGATTTGGACCGAAATCGTGTTCATCGAACAGGAGCGGAGAACGCAGGTAAGAATTCACCAGGTTTACTCGTTCGAATCGGACGCTACACGCGGAGCACCGATCGGCTGGAGCATGCAGCTTGACCGCCTGGAGAAATATCTGGTCGCCCTGTAGCCGCCTCCTGATGTAAAAAAGGCAGCCAACGATCGCTGGCGCGTTGCCTCCCTCGTCGTCTTGAGGACGTGCGCCGGGTGTTTTTCTTCGCCTTCGCGGGCAATGCGAAGGCGTCGGCGCAGGGAGTCGGAGGATCTCTCTTCTGCCTCCGCGACGAGCAGAAACCGAACGCACAAAAGGAATTTGGGGGGAGCTTCCGCTCCGGCATACCAGGCTCGGGAGCTCGGGAGTCTGAGCCCCTGAGGTTGAACGGCTCGGCCATCCGCACCATCGAATCCAACGGGGGAATTCACATGTCACCAGAAACGGGATCCAAAGGCATGATCTGGACCGGGCGCGTCATCACCGCGCTCGTCGTCCTGTTCATGCTTTTCGACAGCATTACGAAAGTCATCCGGGTGCCCCAGGTCGTCGCGGCCAGCGCCAAGGTGGGCATCGGCGTCCATGTGCTGTTCGGCATCGGCCTTACGCTGCTCGTTTCGACCATTTTCTACGTCATCCCACGTACGTCGATCTTCGGCGCGATCCTGATCAGCAGCTATCTCGGCGGAGCGGTCTGCGCGAACGTGCTCGTCCACTCGCCGGTGTTCAGCTCAGCCATCGCGGTCGTTTTCGGCGTGCTCGCTTGGCTCGGCGTCTACCTCCGCGAACCGCGATTGCGCGCGCTCGTCCCGTTCAAAAGCTGAAGCGCCAGTCCACACCACTCCGTCCTTGCGCTTCCCCGCCGCTCCACTAAGATAGGCGGGATGCGCAAAGAATCGTCTCAGCCCGCGAATCGCAGAGCGCCGGCCGCAGCAGCCGTCGGCGCAATGGCGATCGTGCTGCTCGCCTTCGCCGTTGGCGCCGGGCGCGCGCAGGATTCCGCTGCCGACACGGGTATCACCGGCTTCGCGCCCGCTCGCGTTCCCGCCGAACGCGAACTTGAGCAAAAGCTCCGCGCCATACCCGACGCCGCCCGCGCCGGAGAAAATCTCCGCCGCCTCACCAGCGAGCCGCACATGTCCGGCACCGAAGCCAGCCATCGTGTCGCCGAATGGCTGCGCGACCAATACCGCAGCTTCGGCTTCGACACCGACATCGTCATCTACAGCGCCTGGCTCCCCATGCCGCGCGAAATCACGCTCGAAATCACAAAGCCCATCGCCCAAAAACTCGCCACGCCCGAGCCGCCCATCGACGCCGACAAAGACTCCGCCAACAAGCGCATCACCCCCGCCTTCAATCGCTACTCGCCATCCGGCGAAGCCACCGCTCCGGTCGTCTACGTGAATTACGGAATGCAGGACGATTACCACACGCTCGCCGCCGCCGGAATTAACGTCGAAGGGAAAATCCTCCTGGCGCGTTACGGCAAAGGTTACCGCGGTGTGAAAGCCAAGCTCGCCGAAGATCACAAAGCCGCCGCGCTAATCCTTTACTCCGATCCGAAGGACGACGGCGCCACCCAGGGTGACACCTTCCCCAACGGTCCCTGGCGCCCGCTCACCGGCATCCAGCGCGGCTCGATCATCTACACGCAAATCTATCCCGGCGATCCGCTCACGCCCGGCACGCCCGCCACGGCCAACGCTAAGCGCCTCGATCCTGCCGACGCCCCCAGCCTCCCGCGCATTCCCACGATGCCGATCAACGCGCAGGACGCAGCCGTAATTCTCGGCAATCTCGGCGGCGATCCGGCGCCGCCCGAATGGCAGGGCGCGCTGCCCATGACATATCACTTCGGCCCCGGCGCCTCCGAAGTCCACGTGAAGCTCGTGATGGATTACCAGCTGCGCCCCGTCTACAACGTGATCGCGCGCCTACGCGGCACCAGCCCCGACGAATGGGTGATCCTCGGCAATCATCACGACGCGTGGGTCTACGGCGCAGCCGATCCCGGCAGCGGCACTGCGTCGATGCTCGAAACCGCTCGCGCGCTCGGCGAACTCGTCCGCGGCGGTTGGAAACCTCGCCGCACGATTTTGATGTGTCACTGGGATGGAGAAGAGCCCGGCCTGATCGGCTCAACCGAGTGGGTGGAAGCGAATGGCGCCGAATTGCAGGCGCACGCCGTCGCCTACCTCAATACCGACGTCGGCGTCACCGGCCCGAATTTCGGCGCCGGCGCCACGCCTTCGTTGAAAAATCTGATTCGCGACGCAACGCGCGAAGTCGAGGACCCGCGCACCGGCGGCACCGTCTACGCAGCGTGGCGCGAGCACGGCATGGCCGAGAAAAACGATCTGCCCGGCACCGCGCGCCAATCGGCCGTCGCCGATAGCAGCGGTGAAGCGCCCGTCGACGCCATCGGTTCAGGCTCGGACTACTCCGCGTTTTTCGATCACGCGGGAATTCCGTCGGTCGACATCGGCTTCAATGGCCCGTACGGCGTCTATCACTCCGCCTACGACGATTTCTACTGGATGAAACATTTCGGCGATCCGAAGTTCGCCTACCACGCCACGCTCGCGAAAATCCTGGGCACCATGGCGCTGCGGCTCGACGAAGCCGACGTGCTTCCCTTCGACTACCGCGCCTACGCGCTCGAGCTCGAGCATCTGACCACCGACCGCATCCGCCGTGCCACGCGCGATGAGGACGAGCAGTCCCTCGAACCCGCGCTTGACGGAATCGCCAGGCTCTCCATCTCCGCGAACAACGCCGCCCACGCGCTCGACGCGATTTCAGCGGCGCCGCTCGACCCCGCGAAAACCGCGCCGATCAATCACGCGCTCGCGTCGGTCGAGCAGGCCTTCCTCGTCCCCGAAGGCCTCGTCGGCCGCCCGTGGTTCAAGCATCCGCTTTACGCGCCCGGCACCTACACCGGCTACGCGGCGGTCGCGCTCCCCGGCGTCACCGAAGCGCTCGACCGCGGCGACTCCCCCACGCTGAAACGCGAAGCCGACGCGCTCGCCGCATCCTACGCCCGCGCGGCCGCCAAGCTCGACGAAGTGACGAAACTGGCCGAAGCCGCGGCAAAATCGCAAGCCGGCCAGTAGCCTCAAATCATCCGCTGCTTCCACTTCCCACGCCGGAACAAAAACATGCTGGCCACGGCGATCGATCCCTCTGCCACCACAATCGACCAGAAAACTCCGTTCGACCGCCATCCCAGATGAATCGCGAGCCAGTACGCCAGTGGAATCTCGAGCATCCAGAACCCGAAAAAATTCACAATCGTCGGCGTAATCGTGTCGCCCGCTCCGTTGAACGCCTGCAGCATCACCATCGCATACGCGTAGCCGATATTTCCGACGCTGACGATGCGCAGCGCCGACACCGCCAGCCGCACCACCTCCGGATCGTGCGTGAAGATGTGCACCACCTGCGGCGCGAACAAAATAAAAACAATCCCCACGCTGCCCAGAAAAATCATGTTGTACAAGCCGGTGCGCCACACGGACGTCTCCGCCCGCTCCGGCTGCTTCGCGCCCAGGTTCTGACCCACCAGCGTGGCCGCCGCGTTGCTGAGCCCCCATGACGGCAAGATCGCGAAGATCACGATGCGAATCGCAATCGTGTATCCCGCCAGCGCCGACGCGCCGAAGATGCTCACGATCCGCACCAGGCCAATCCAGCTCGTCTGCGCGATCATGAATTGGAAGATTCCCGCCAGCGACACGCGAAACAGCCGCCAGATCACATCCAGGTTCACGCGAATCTGTCGCCGCAGCACGCGAATGCGCTCTGTTCCGCGCATCAGCCGGTAAAACTGATAGAGCACGCCGATTCCGCGCCCGGTGAAAGTCGCCAGCGCCGCGCCCGTCACGCCCATCCGCGGAAACGGCCCCCAGCCGAAAATCAGGCACGGATCCAAAATTAGATTGATGATGTTCGACACCCACAGCAGCCGCATGGCGATTGCCGCGTCGCCCGCCCCGCGAAAAATCGCGTTGTTCAGGAACAGCATCAGCACCACGCCGCTGCCGCCCAGCGCAATCCGCGCGTACCCGCTGCCCGTCGCGATGATTTCCGGCGACGCGCCCATCAGCCCCAGCAGCTGCGGAGCGTACATCAGCGCCGGCACTCCGATCGCCACGGAAACCGTCAGGCCGAGGATAATCGCCTGCACGCCCGCGACGGCCGCGTCCTCCGGGTCTTTTTCCCCGATGCGCCGCGCCACCATCGCCGTGGTCGAGAGGCTCAGCCCCATGCCGACGGCGAACACCAGCAGCATCAGCGATTCCGACAATCCCACCGTGGCGACGGCGTTCGCTCCTACGCGCCCCACCCAGAACACGTCCACCACCGCGAACAGCGATTCCAGCACCATCTCCAGCACCATCGGAATCGCCAGCAGCAAAATCGCGCGATTCAAGCTGCCCGCGGTGAAATCCTGATGCGATCCGCGCACCGCCTCGCGAATCGAAGCCCACAAGCTCGGCTGCTGCTGCGCCTCTGCAACTGCTGCGTTCATGACTCGACTCCTTGTCTCCATCGTGGGCTCTCGCTTGTGTAGCGGCCGCCGGTTAGGCGGGCAGCCTTTTGCTTTTGCCCGGCCCCGTCGGATAATTCGCCCGAAGGTTTGAATGTAGCGCCGCAGTCTTCAGCGCGGCAGAAATTGCCTCGTGTTCTAAAGAGCGAAGTGCGGAACCGCAGGAAACGAATCCGACTGATGGCACGCGAGCCCGCCGGCCGAGGGCGGACGGTGCCGATCTACGCGAGAACTACAATGAGGGTCTTCATAGGTTGTAAAGCACCCCTCTGCAAGAAAACGATGGCGAGCATTGTACATAGCGCGCGCCAGCGGCGCAACGAAAACCGGCAGAATCGCCGGTTCGCGGAGGCCGCTGATTCGGGCATTTTGGGCCCCGCCAGGAATGACCTCTTCAAAAAATCCCTGCGGTACATGTGCACCTCCTTAGATGAGGCAGACATATCTTACTCAAAAAGGAAATCACCGGCGCCCCTCCTCCCGCTTTTTGTTCACCGAGCCTCGCGATAGAATGGGTCATGCGCGTTCGCGTGCTGTTTTTCGGGCAACTCAAGGACATTACGGGCGTTACCTCCGAGGACGCGGAGCTTTCCGATGGGGCGCGCGTGGAGGATTTGTTCGAGCGCTACGGGCGGAAATTTCCGCGGCTGGCGGAATTTCGCAATTCGATTGCGGCGAGCGTGAACCAGGAATATGCGGGTTTCCGCGCCCCGCTGGCGACGGGCGATGAGGTGGCGTTCCTGCCGCCCGTGAGCGGCGGGCAGGGGTCTGAACCACAGGGCGGCGCGCTGACAGCTGTCGACGGCGACGTGTTCCAGCTGGTGCGCGAACCGATCCGCACGCGCGAACTGCTGGAGGCGATGAAGGCGCCAGAAGACGGGGCGCTGGTGGTGTTCGACGGGTTCGTGCGCAACAATTTCAAGGGCGGCAAAACCTTGCACCTGGAATACGAAGCTTACGAGCCGATGGCCTACGCGAAGATGCGCGAGATCGGCGCGGAAATTCACGACAAATTTTCGGTGCATCGCGTGGCGATCGTGCACCGGCTGGGGCGTCTGGAAATCGGCGAGACCAGCGTGTGGATTGCGGTGAGCGCGGCGCACCGCGGCACGGCGTTCGACGCCTGTCGCTACGCCATCGACACGCTGAAGCGCGCCGTGCCCATCTGGAAGAAGGAATTTTTCGCCGGCGGCGCGGTGTGGGCCGAGGGCGAGGTGCCGTCGCAGGAAGCCATTTCCGGCCCGGGCGAATCTTAGTTCCAAATGACCAAACATGTTTCGGGGAAAAGGCGCTCCGGCGAAAGCGGGGAGCTTCTGCGGCGAAAGCCGTCTTTTCCCCCCGGCCTGAATGTCGCGGCTAAAGCCGCGACCGACAAACCATTTCTGGTTCTCGCGCTGTTCGCGGGGGCGATCGCGCTGGCGATCCCGCTGCATGCAAAGCCGCAGCACGGCGCGCCGCTGCGCTCGCAGACCGACATGGTGACGGTGCTCGCGAGCGTGATCGACTCAAGCGGCCGCCCCGTGCCGGACCTGACCGAGGACGCATTCCAGGTCGCCGAAGAAGGCGCGCCACAGAAGATCGAGCGGTTCGAAGCGGAGACGAACCGGCCTCTGGACCTGGCGCTGATGGTGGACGCGAGCATTAGCACTTTCAAGGACCTGAAATTCGAAACGGAAGCGGCGGCGCATTTCATCCGCCAGGTGGTGCGGCCGGGCGACACGCTGAGCGTTTTCGAATTCGCGGAGAGCGTGACGCGGCTGGCGGATTTTTCGAGTGACGTGCCGAAGCTGCAATCGGCGGTGCGCGGCGTGACGCCCGGCGCGGGCACCTCGATCTACGACGCGATCGTACTGGGGTCGGGCGCGCTGCGCGGCAGGCCGGCGGACCGGCGGCGCGCGATCGTGCTGGTAACGGACGGCGGCGAGACGACGAGCGTTTCGAAATTCGACCAATCGCGGCGCGCGGGCGTGAAATCGGCCGCGCTGCTCTACACCGTGCTGATTCGCCCGGTGAAAAACGAAAGCGGGCGCAACACTGCCGGCGAGCACGCGCTGATTACCATCACGGACAGCATGGGTGGCGACATGTTCACGCTGGACGACCTGAACCAGATGCAGGACATTTTCGACCAGATCGACCGCGAGCTGCGCACGCAGTATTTGATCGCGTATTATCCGCAGCCCACGCCGCCGCCGGCGAGCGACCGGCACGTGCAGCTCAACGTGACCGGCGGCTACAGTGTCCGCTACCGAAAGGAATACTACACACCCGCCGCGACGCCCTGATTGCGCGTGCTGTACACTTTATCCAATGAGCCAATTCCTGGATTTTGCCGTGGAGACGGCGCGCGAGGCGGGTGCGATCCTGCGGGCGGAATTCGATCGCCCGAAACAGATTTCGTACAAGGGCGAGGTGGATATCGTGACGGAGTCGGACCGGCGGTCGGAGGCGCTGATCGTTTCGCGGCTGCGGAAGGTCTATCCGGGGCACGGGATCGTCGCGGAGGAAGGCGGCGGCAACGCGGCGGCCAATGCTGACTATTGCTGGCATGTGGACCCGCTCGACGGGACCACGAACTTCGCGCACGGGTATCCGTGCTTCGCGGTGTCGATCGGGCTGGCGGAAAACGGGCGGCCGATCGCGGGCGTGGTGTTCAATCCGGTGACGGACGAACTTTTCAGCGCGGCGCGGGGCGAAGGCGCATGGTTGAACGGCACGCGGATTCAGGTTTCGGCGGTCGAGAAACTGGCGGTGAGCCTGGTGGCGACCGGTTTTCCGACGCATCAGCGGAAGCGCAGCGCGAACATTAACTACTATTGGGAGTTTACGCTGCGGTCGCACGGCGTGCGGCGCGATGGGGCGGCGGCGATGGATCTTTGTGCGGTGGCGTGCGGGCGGTTCGATGCGTTCTGGGAGTTTGGATTGAAATCGTGGGACAGCGCGGCGGGAGTGGTGATCGTGGAGGAGGCCGGCGGCACCGTGACGGACTTAAACGGCGCGCCGTACGTGCTAGGCGGGGCGCACATCCTGGCGACGAACGGGCGCGTGCACGCCGAGATGCAGGAGGTGGCGGCCATCGCCGAACGCACGGCGGGCGAGCGCTGACCGGTAGCGGCGGATGAACGTCAGCGAATTCGATTACGAGCTTCCTGCGTCGCAGATCGCGCAGCGTCCGCTGCCAGAGCGCGATCTGTCGCGGCTGTTGCTGCTGCGGCGCGCGACGGGCGTCTGGACTGACCGCGCGTTTCGCGAGTTTCCCGATTTGCTTTGCGGCGACGAATTGATCGTGGTGAACAACACGCGCGTGCTGCCGGCCCGTCTTTTTGGGCGCCGTGCAGGGATCCGCGCCGAGCCGCCGGCGAAGCACGATCCCGCGCGCGGCGAATTCCTGAGCGCTGAGATTGAAGTGCTGCTCGTGCGGCAGACGGGGCCGGACATGTGGGAGACGCTGGTGCGGCCCGGGCGGAAGGTGCCGGTGGGCGAGCGGATTATTTTTGGCGAGGGCGACGGCGGCGAGCTGGAGGCGACGGTCGAGGATCGCGGCGCTCTCGGGCTGCGCGTGCTGCGATTTCGCTCGAATGGCAGCTTTGCGGAAACGATTGGGCGGCTGGGGCACATTCCGCTGCCGCCTTACATCAAACGTGATGACGAGCCACTGGACCGCGAGCGTTATCAGACGATTTTTGCACGGCAGGGCAGCGCGGTCGCGGCACCCACGGCGGGGCTGCATTTCACGCCGGCGATTTTGGAGCGGTTGCGGGCGCGCGGAATCGAGATCGCGGAGATCACGCTGGATGTGGGACTGGGGACGTTTGAGCCAGTGCGCGCCGAGCAGTTGGAGGATCACAAGATTCACGCCGAGAGCTACGAGATTCCAGAGGCTACGGCGGACGCGATCGGGCGAGCGCGGCGCGACAATCGCGCGATTCTTGGCGTGGGTACGACCGTCGTGCGGGCGCTGGAAGACGCTGCGGAGAAGAACGCGGGGCGCGCGGAGCTCGTGGCGGCGGGCAAAGCTGAGGCGGGGATTTTTCTTTACCCGGGCAAGACTTTCCGCGTCGTGAATCAGCTGCTGACGAATTTTCATTTGCCGCAGTCGAGTTTGCTGGCGCTGGTGGCGGCGTTCGCGGGGCGCGAACGGGTGCTGCGAGCGTATCGCCATGCGGTCGAGACCGGATACCGTTTTTACAGTTACGGCGACGCGATGTTGATTCGGTAAAGGCGCAAGAAAATGCGTTCGGGTACCGTCGTGAGGTGCACTGCGAGGCGTATTCGTCTATCATGTTCGCCTTGCCGAGGGGAGTTTGGGTTTGAAGTATCTGATTCTTAGCGACATTCACGCGAACATTACGGCGTTTCGGACGGTGCTTGAGGCGGCGAAGGGCAAATGGGACAAGGCTGTCTGCCTGGGCGACCTGGTGGGCTACGGTCCCGATCCCAACGAGGCCATCGAACTGGTGCGCGAGCTTGGCGCCGCGACCATCCGCGGCAATCACGACAAAGCCGTGACCGGACTGACCAACCCGGAAGAATTCAATCCCGTGGCGCACGCGGCTGTGCTGTGGACGCGCCAGCGCATCTCGCCCGGAAATCTGGAATATCTCGAAAAGCTTCCGAAGGGTCCGCAGCCGGCCGGCGGATTTTCGATGGTGCACGGCGCGGTGTATGACGAAGACGAATACGTGTTTGGTCCGGAGCAGGCGGCCGACGGCTTGATCGATGCGCCGACGCCGATTGTATTCTTCGGCCACACGCACATTCAGGGCGGATTCACGCTGCGCGGGCATGACGTGGCCACGCTGCACACCAAGCCCGCGCTGCCGAATGAAACGCTGAGTATCCAGCTCGTTCCCGGCACATCTTATTTGCTGAATCCCGGGTCGATCGGCCAGCCGCGCGATGGAGACACCCGCGCGGCGTTCGCCATCGCGGACCTCGACAATCATTCCGTCGAGTTCTGGCGCGTTCCGTATGATGTTCAGGACGTGCAGCAGCGCATGATGCAGTTCGGACTGCCCGAGCCGCTGATTTTGCGCCTCGCGTTTGGCCGCTGAGTTCGGATCGTGCCTATGGCGCCAACGCGCAGCCGCTGAGGAAACCGTGGAACCCGGAGAACGAATCCAAGACGAGGAGCGCAGCCGGTTCCCGGCCGCATTCGTTGCCGGGCTGGTGGTGATCGCGATTATCGCCGGGATCGTGGTGCTGCTGTCGCATTTCGTGAAGACGCCGCAGCAGACCGTGGCCGCGCCGCTTCCGTTCGGCGCCACAGAACAGGTCTACGCGCCGCAAATTCATTTTCAGGATCTACGGCTTTCGCAGTCGGACAATCTGATCAACCAGCAATTCACCTATATCGCGGGAATTATTTCGAATGACGGCCCGCGCCCCGTGGCGGCGGTCGAAATCCTCGTGGAATTTCACGACCCGTTCAAGCAGGTGATCCTGAAGGACACGCTTCGGCCGATCCATCGCAGCGATGCACCCCTGAAGGTGGGCGAGCAGCGCGAATTCAACCTGGCGATCGACCAGGGACTCCCCACGACGTGGGACCAGCAGAATCCTGCGATCCACATTACCGGCTTGGTCCTTCCGTAAGCGATCAGCAGCCGGCGGCGCCTGTTTCTAAAACGTTGGTTGATTTAGGACACTTTGTCCATGAACGAGTGGGCCGAGCTCGATCGCGCTTTGGTCGTGATGGCATCGTCCGGCAGCACGGAGGTCCGCCACGACGGCGAATGGCTCGCGGAATTGGCCACGCTGCAATGCGAATTTCCCTCCGACGGCAAGAATTCCCTGGTAGACCCTGCGGTCCGATCGCGGCAATTTGACTCGGCGTATCATGCGGAAAAGGCACGCTGAGTCCTAAGGAATCCCGCTGACCCATGGCCCGAAACAAGATCGACTTCGACGCTGTGCGCAAGATCGGGCTCGCATTGCCCGGTGTAGAGGATGGCACTGCGTACGGAAATCTGGCGCTGAAGGCACATGGGAAGCTGCTGGCATGCGTCCCCACGCATCGCTCGGCTGAACCCAACTCGCTTGTCGTTAAGGTGGATTTCGATGACCGCGCGGAGCTAATATCCGCCGCGCCCGATGTTTACTACGTGACGGAACACTACGCCGGCTTCCCGTCCGTGCTCGTTCGCCTGTCTCGCGTGAATGGGGATGTGCTGCGGGAGTTGCTCGGCATGGCGTACAAGTTCGTGACGCGCAAACCGACGGCCCGTTCGCCCAGGCGCGAGCGCCGCAAGCCTGGCCTCAGAAAATAAGAAGCTGAATCCAAGTGTGTAACAGCATGCCCGGAGACGATCCGACAGGAGGCAGGAATGCTTCAGAGAAAAGGAAGGGAAGCGTGTCGGTTTTGGCCGATCGCGCCTCCCGGGGTGTGTCCTAGAAGCGTTTGATTAATTAGACGCGGGGGGCGAAATTTGGTTGCACCATACTCATATTTTTTCGGGGCCGAGAAAAACGCCCAAAAACATTGCCCGAAAGACCTCACCCCTGCGAAACGAGATGAGCTGCATACACGCGAAATGCCTTTTGCGATTCCTGACAGAAGACCCGGAAGAGGAAATCAGTAGAAGAGATACTTGCGCCACTTTTCGTCGCGGTGGCCGATGAGGCGCATCAACTGGCGCGACGTATGCAGCGTGAACGGACGCGGACGGCGGCGCAATTTCAGACCGGCTTCTTCCGGCGTACGATCGCCCTTGCGGTTGTTGCAGCTGTAGCAGGATGCGACGAGATTTTCCCAAGACGAGCGCCCGCCGCGCGAACGCGGCATCACGTGGTCGAGCGTGAGTTCCGAAGCGGGCAGCGCCGCGCCGCAAAACTGGCAAGTGTTGCGGTCGCGCAGCAAAATATTTTTCCGCGAAAGCGCGCGGCTCTGCTGCGGAATGTGCCGGTAGGAAAGCAGCCGGATCACGGACGGCACCTGAATCGCCTTCGACGTGGAATGGACTTCCGTGCGATTGGTTTCTTCAGCTTGCGCCACGCCCTTGAGCATCAGCACCAGCGCGCGCCGCACGGCTGTCACGTTGATCGGCTCGAAGGTCGCGTTGAGGACCAGCACCGGAGCCTGCATCACGGAGGGGCGACTGGCAGGAGCGGAAACTGGAACCGGCGCCGGGACGGCCTGGGGAGCCACCACTTCGCGCGCCCCTCCGCCGGGCCCGAGATTGGGCCGGGGGCGTAGGCCGCTACTGTGCCGTTTCTCCATCGCGTCGCCTCTGCGCCGCTAAGACAAATCGACGTATAACTCTTAGATGCTAGATGACTTGGCTTGGTTTCCGCCGGTCGCGCCCTGCATGCGCTGCCACCACGGCGCCTGGAACCATCCCTGCCGACCCTACCCGCGCTACCTAAGACCCAGTATCGCAGCAGCGCCCGCTTTCGGAGCGCCCTAGAGCACGCACCGAACGTGGCACCAGTCGTCAATACATCATCTACCAGCAGAACGCGGAGGTTGTCAACCGTCAGGCCTTCGCGGGTGGCGTAGGCGCCACGTACCGATTTCCAATGTTCGAGCTGCGGCGGGCGAGGCCGGGTGCGGGCCAGCAGATCGCGCTGGAGCTTCAGCCCGAGACGCCGGGCCGGTCGGCACGCGATTAGCTCGGCTTGGTTATAACCCCGTTTGCGCTGGCGGTCGCGGTCAAGCGGCACCGCGACCAGTGCCGAGCGCGTCTTTCAACATCACGGGCAACCGCAGGATGCGATGTCGACGGAGTGGTGCGCGGACACACTACCCCCACGCGGGGTAGCGGCGAACATTCGCAAAACGACTGATGCGAGCGATTTACAGAGGCTCTTACAGCAGACCCTTTTCCTTCTTCTCCTGGCAGGTGATGCAATAGCGCGTCCACGGCACGGCCTCAAGGCGCTTCTGCTGTAGCTCCTCGTGGCAGGAAACGCACTCGCCGAATTCGTTGTCCTTGATTCGCTCGAGCGCGTCTTCGACCAACTGCAAAGTGGCGCGGTCGTTATGCGTCTGGCCGAACAGGAATTCCTTGGTATAGGAGTTCGCGGCCTTGTCGGCGAGGTCCACCGTCGGATCCTCGTCCGCTTCGCGGCCTTCCTGCTGCGTGCGCGCGATACCGCGCATCAGCTCTTCGCGCCGCGTCTGCAGCTTCTTCTTGTAGTAATCCAGCCGCCTCTTATCCATTGTTGTGGCCTTCAGTTGCGGTTCGCGAGCCATTCAAAACCCCCGATATTAAAGACATAGGCGCGGCTTGTCAAACATCGCGTCATCAATCGATGCTTGCTACGAAACCGTTCGACCAAACTTAGATGCGGCCCGACTCTGAAGGTTGCTAAACGCGGTGTGAGATATTCACTGGCACCTCGGCGGGAATCACGCAGATAGAGGCGCGCGCTTGGCGGGAAACGACAAATGGATCGCCAGGGCCCAAATCAACAGCACCGCGTACACGAGCAAGCTTCCCTCCGGCCCGACCGTGCCGCCGGTCAGCCATCTGGGACCATGGAACGACGAGTTGAACAAATGCCCGACCCCAATCGCCCCGCTATCGGGCGTGCCGTAAAAATACGTCTCGCCCCAATCCCACGACGCATGCATCCCGATCGGCAGCCACAAACTGCCGGTGCGCCTCAACGCGAAGGCTTCCAGGAACCCGAACGAGCCTGCCATCACGCAGCCGAACAGAGCCTCACCCTTGTTGTTCCAGTGAATCGCGCCGAACACCACCGCCAGGATGATCGCCGCCGGCCAAAAGCCGATTCCCTCTCCCAGCGCAGACTGTAGATATCCTCGGAACGTGAAGTCTTCGAAGACTCCCACCAGGAAAAATGCGATCGCCCAGAGCAGGCCGTACTTCAGCCCCGGCGCGCCGGTCTCCGCCAACCCTGCGAGCGAAAATCCGTGCAACACCCAGATCGCCGCCAACAGCAGGCTTAGCATCGCAAACCCCAGGGTCACGCCCTGCCAGAATCGTTTCCCAAACGCCTGATTCCACGGCAGCCCGTAATCCGCAAACGTCTGTTTTTCGATGAGCGTCATGATCCCCGCCGCGACAATCACGGCCAGGACCACGATTCCTTCGTTCACGATTTGATCAATCGCGCTAAGAGTGCCGTTGCTGACGTTGGCTTGAACGGCCAATGCCCAATCGTGCACCGAGGGGGACACGGTCGCCGCCACCCCAACGCCTGTATACACTGCAAACACCAGCCCAAGGGCGATCCCGCAGAACATCAGAATGCGCCACCCGGCCCGTAGGCCCCTCGGCCCCACGAAGAACGAATGCCGCGCTGCCGGACCAGGTCTACTCGATGCATTCGGCGTAATGTCTGAAGCCATTTCAGACTCCCTTCTTAAACCGATTCATACAACTGTCGATTCACAGAGCGGAACGAACCGAAAACGTTCCGCCCTATCCTAACCGCAAGGGCACGGGGTTGCGATGGCCTGTCCGCGGCGCTAAACTAAATCGTTCAGACGAATGAAACCATCGTTTTGTAATCAAGCCTGCGCGCCCGTCCGGCTCGGAATCAGCGCATACATCGGGGAGAACGAATTTGGCCAAATATGATCTGGTGATCATCGGCAGCGGACCGGGCGGATACGTCGCGGCGATTCGGGCGAGCCAGTGGGGATTGAAGACCGCCGTCGTTGAAAAGGACCCATTTCTCGGCGGCACCTGCCTGCACGTGGGCTGCATTCCCACGAAGGTATTTCTGCACCACGCCGACATTTACGACTATTTCCAGCGCGCCGAGGAATTCGGCTTCGAAGTGAAGGATGTCAAGGTCAACTGGCCCGCGATGCTGGCGCGCAAGGACAAAATCGTCAAGAAACACGCTGGCGGCATCGGCATGCTGTTCAAGAAACACAAAGTCGATTCGATCACCGGCTGGGGACGCATTGCCGGTCCAGGACGCGTGGCGGTTGAAAAAGATGGCGCGACCACCGAGATCGAAACCACCTTCACGATGATGGCGACCGGCTCGGAGGCGCGTTCGCTGCCGGGCGTCGAGCTCGATGCCAGCTGCATCCTGAGTAACCGCGAAATTTTGCAGCTGCCCGCGATTCCGAAATCGCTGGTGGTCGTCGGCGCCGGTGCGGTCGGGGTGGAATTCGCATCCATCTATCGCACATTCGGCACGGAAGTGACGATCCTCGAGGCGCTGCCGCGCATCGTGCCGCTGGAAGACGAGGAAATTTCGCCCGAGCTCGAAAAGGCATTCAAGAAACAAGGCATCCGCATCGAAACGGGAGCCAAAGTCGAGTCCGTCAAAAAGGATCCGAAGGGCGCGACCGTCACTTTCAAGGACAAGACCGGAAAATCGCAGGCGCTATCGGCCGAAAAAGTCCTGATCGCCGTGGGACGGCGCCCGCTCACCGAAAACTGCGGGCTCGAAAAAACGCGGGCCAAAATCGAACGCGGATTCGTCCATGCCAACGCCTACATGGAAACCGCCGAACCGAATCTCTACGCCATCGGCGATATCGTCGCCGGGCTTCCGCAGCTGGCGCACGCAGCGTCGATGGAGGGCATCATTGCCGTCGGCCGCATGACCGGAAAAGACGTGCAGCCCTTCAACCGCCTGCGCTGCCCGGCTGCCACCTATTGCGAACCGCAAATCGGCTCCGTAGGACTCACCGAAAAACAGGCGCGCGACGCGGGCTACGACGTGAAGACGGGAAAATTTCCGTTCCTCGGCAACAGCAAGGCAACGATTCTCGGCTCGCACGACGGCTTCATCAAGGTCGTCGCCGAAGCGAAATACGGCGAAATTCTCGGCGTGCATGCGATCGGCCCGCTCACCACGGAAATCATCGCCGAAGCCGTCACCGCGCTGGGCCTTGAAGCCACGCTCGACGACATGGCCGCCGTCATCCACGCGCATCCCACCGTCTGGGAAGCAATGGGGGACGCTTTCAATTCCGTCCGGGGCCTGACAATTAATTTCTAGGCCGCTGCGGCCGACGCGGAGGATTGGCTTCTCTGAAGTGGTCTCGTTCGTTGAAGGCAAACAATTGCCACAAGCGGCCAAAACCTGCTGGGTCATTGACCAAGGGTTGATCTCCTACGCCCCCGCGTATGAATTGCAGCGCCAGCTCGTCGCCGCCCGCAAGGGGCGAGCCATCCCCGACGTACTGCTCCTCTGTGAGCACCCGCCGGTGATCACGCTGGGCCGCAACGGCACCCGCAACAACCTCCGAGTCTCCGCTGAACTGCTCTGCGCGAAAAACGTCGAATTCCACCGGAGCGACCGCGGCGGCGACATCACCTACCACGGGCCAGGCCAAATCGTCGGCTATCCGATCCTCGATCTGACCGAGCACCGGCGCGACATCGGCTGGTACGTCGCTCAACTCGAAGAAGTGATGATCCGCGCGACCGCCGATTTCGGCCTCTCGGCGAAGCGAGTAGACGGCCTGCACGGTGCATGGCTCGACACGGCGCTCGGCGAAGAGAAACTGGGCGCCCTCGGCGTGCATCTGAGCCGTTGGATCACATCGCACGGCTTCGCGTACAATGTCTCGACCGATCTGAGCGGCTTCGACCTGATCGTGCCGTGCGGCATCAGCGGCAAAGGCGTCACGTCGCTGGAACGCGCCCTCGGCCGCCGTGCCCTGCTCGAGGAAGTCCGCGACCGCCTCGTCGCCCACTTCGCGGAAGTCTTCTCGTTCGAGATAACGAAGACCAGCAGCCAACAGCTGGCGGAAACATTGCGTACCGCGCCGGCAACAGCAACGGTGTAAGGTTCAAATGTAGCGCCGGGGCCTTCCGCCCGGCATTCTGTGCCTGTCATTCGAAGCGGAGCCAGACAATCGATCTCGTGCGTTAGACTATGGAACTCTCATGCCCAATGAAAAAATGACTGCCGCACCAGGCGGCGCTCTCACCACCGCGCAGCATCTCGACCTCTATTACTACATGCAGCTGAACCGCCGGCTCGAAGACCGGCTGGTCACGCTCTTCCGCCAGAACAAAATCGTCGGCGGCGTTTATTCGAGCTTGGGCCAGGAAGGCGTCTCCATCGGCAGTTCCTACGCGCTGGAGCCACGCGACTGGCTCGCGCCCATGATCCGAAATATCGGCGCGCTGCTCGTCAAGGGATTCAAGCCGCGCGACATCTTCACCCAGCACATGGCGAAATTCACTTCCCCCACGCAGGGAAAAGACGGCACCAGCCATTTCGGCGATCTGAAAGTCCGCCACGTGGTCTCGCCGATCTCCATGCTGGGTGATCTGATTCCGGTGATGACCGGCGTTGCGATGGCCGGACGTTACCTGGGACAAAATATTGTTGCGATGACCTGGATCGGCGACGGCGGCAGCTCCACGGGCGTCTTCCACGAAGGCATGAATTTCGCTGCCACCCAGCGCGCGCCCTTTGTCCTGATCGTCGAGAACAATCAGTGGGCCTATTCGACTCCCGTGGGGCGCCAGGTCCCGATCAAAAACCTCGCGGATCGCGCCGTCGCCTACGGAGTGCGGAGCACAATCGT
>DATNKM010000108.1:0-4379 GCA_035603395.1 Candidatus Acidiferrales bacterium | reverse complement strand
CGGAATCATTCGCGTGGTCAACGCCACCGTGGAAAAAGCCATCCGCGTCGTCTCCATCGAGCGCGGCCGCGATCCTCGCCACTTCGCGCTTGTAGCCTTCGGCGGCGCCGGAGGCCTGCACGGCTGCGCTCTGGCCGAAGCTCTCAGCATTCCGCAGGTCATCGTCCCCGCGTTTCCCGGCGCACTGTCTGCGCTCGGCATTCTCGCCAGCGACGTTGTGAAAGATTATTCCCGCACCGTCCTATGGCGGGTCTCAGGAAAAATTCCCGCGCAGCCATTGAATCGCGAATTTTCCGCCTTGGAGAAAAGTGCCGCGAAAGATCTTCGCGACGAGGCTTGGCAGGGACGAACGCTCTTTCGTCGCAGCGTCGACATCCGCTATCGTGGCCAGGGATATGAACTCAACCTTCCATCCACGAAAAATCTCCTGCGCGACTTCGAGCGGGAACATCGCCGCCGCTATGGCTACACCCATCCAAATCGCGAAGTAGAGTTGGTGACCCTCCGCCTCCGCGCCCGAGTGAGATCCCCACAGACGAGAACCACCGCAACGGACGGGGAAGATAAAACTCATTCTGAAGACAAATCCCATCTGGGGATGGCCGCCTTCGGCCCTCCCAGCCGAGCAACGCTCGGCAGGCTTTTCCCGCCCGACACGCCAGTCCTATTCGGCGGCAACAAACGAGCCACAAAGCTCTACTCCCGAGGCGATCTCCAACCCGGCGAGAAATACTCAGGCCCCGCCATCGTGACCGAATACAGCGCCACTACAGTCATCCCGCCGGGAAAAAGTTTCCACCTCGACCGCGTTAGCAACCTGATTGTGAATATTCGGTAAAAATCCGGCCCTTTCCCCCCTTGCACGTCCAAATCTCGCCACTCGGTACTAGGTACTCGGTACTGCCTTGGTTACAATAATCCCGTGAAACCCAGCCTTTTCGTCGTCGAAGACGACCCTGATATTTCCCGCCTGGTCCGCCATCATCTCGAAAACGAAGGCTTCACCGTCCGCGTTTATCCCACTGGGACCAACGTTCTCGCCGACGCCGAGCGTCAGCGTCCTGCACTCTTCGTTCTCGACATCATGGTCCCCGGCAAAGACGGTCTGGAAATCTGCCGTACCATTCGCCAGACGCCCGGTCTTGCCTCCGTGCCGGTAATTTTCCTGACCGCGAAAAGCAGTGAATCCGACCGCGTCCTTGGTCTCGAACTCGGTGCCGACGATTACATCGCCAAGCCCTTTAGCCCCCGGGAACTCGTGGCCCGCGTCAAGGCGGTGCTGCGCCGTTTCGAGCGGCCCCTCCCACCCAGTCCCCTGAAAGTCGGCGACATTGAAATCGATCCCTCGGCGATGACACTCACTGTGCGCGGAAATGCGGTTTCGACGACCGCCACGGAGTTCCGCCTGCTCGACTACTTCGCGCGCCACAAAGGACGGGTCTTCAGCCGCGACCATCTCCTCGACTCCGTCTGGCGCGACACGGCATACGTCACGCCGCGTTCGGTAGACGTCTACGTTCGCCGCATCCGTGAGAAAATCGAGCCCGACCCCGAGAACCCCCGCTATCTTAAAACCGTGCGCGGGGCCGGCTACCGCTTCGAGTCTCCCAAATTAGAGTCCCCCAAGTGAACCGAGTTCCGAGGCGAACGACAAGCACGTGAAGAACCGCATTTTCTTCAAACTCCTCGCCGTTTTTGTGATTGTGATCGCAGCCACTGCCTCCATTCTCGACGTGATGCTGGGCAGCGCATGGGAAACCTCTCTCCGCACCGAAATTGAGCGCAACCTTACCCAGAAGACTCTCCTGTTCGCCCATCGCGTCGAAACCGATCGCGCCCACACCCTGCTGGAAATTGCCGCTCAGGAAAGTCTTGCCGCCGGCGCCCGCGCCACCATCATCGACGCTTCCGGAAAAGTTCTGGCCGACTCCGAATCCAATCCCGCTACGATGGAGAACCACGCCACTCGCAAGGAATTCATCGCCGCCCTCGCCGGCCAGACGGGCGCGAACGAGCGTCGCAGCGCTACTCTCAACATACCGTTTCTCTATGTAGCCGCTCCTGTATCTGGGGGCGCAGTGCGCCTTGCCTATCCACTTTCCGATGTCGAAGCCGTGCAGGCGCAAGTGCGTCGCCGCCTACTTTTCGGCTCGAGCATCGCGTTCCTGCTCGCTCTCGTCATCGCGGCCGCCGCCTCCGTCTGGAGCTCGCGTCGTCTACAGCGCATTGTCGACGTCGCCGCCCGTATCGAGCAGGGGGACCTGCGGGCCCGGGTACAAGACAGTCCGCTCGATGAAATTGGCCGCGTCGCCGCCGCCATCGATAAAACCGCCGGCCAGGTCGAACGCAGCTTTGCCGCCGTCCGCTCCAGCCAGCGCCAACTCGAAACTCTGCTGAACAGCATGCAAGACGCCGTGATTGCCGTCAGTTCAGACGGCCTGGTGCAGTGGGCCAACCAGTCCATGGATCGACTCGCGCCCCAGCACACGCGGCTCAACGCGCCGGTCGTCGAAACCATTCGGGATCCCGATTTCCTCGCCGCTGTCAAAGCCGCTACCACCACCAAACAGGTGAAGACCACCCGGGCCACCTCCATCGTCCACGGCCGCGCCTTCGATGTTACCGCCGCACCGCTGCCCGACGGAGGCGCTGTCGCCGTGCTCCGCGATCTTACCGAGACCGAACGGGTTGAGAAGACCCGCCGCGATTTCATTGCCAACGTTTCTCACGAACTGCGCACGCCTCTGACCTCCATTCAGGGATACTCCGAAACTCTTCTTGACAGCTCCGACAATTCCGATCCTAACCGAGAATTTCTAGAGATTATCCGTAAGAATGCCGCCCGCATGTCGCGCCTCACCGAGGACCTGCTAACGTTGGCGCGCGTGGAATCCGGCGAGACCCGCTTCGATACCGAACCCGTCCCTCCCATCGAGATCCTGCACGATGCCGAAGAAAGTTTCCGCGAGATTGCCCGCGGTCAGGGCGTGGAATTGCGAATCATGGATTCTGTGAGCACGAATTTCGACAACCTGGATTTCCAGGACCTGGATTTGCAGAAGGTCGGCGCTCCGGACCGGAGCTCGATCGAATCGTTGCCGGCGGTGCGCGCCGACCGCGAGGCCATTCACCAGGTTTTTTCGAATCTCATCGACAACGCGATGAAATATGGCCGTTCCGGTGGCCGCATCGTGCTGGGCGCGCGACCCGCCCCGCGCGGCATCGAATTCGGGGTCGAGTTTTATGTGCAGGACTTCGGCGCCGGCATCGCCTCCGAGCATCTGCCTCGCCTTTTCGAACGCTTCTATCGCGTCGATAAAGCCCGCTCCCGCGAATCCGGTGGCACCGGCTTAGGCCTCGCGATCGCCAAACACATCATGCTCGCCCACGGCGGCTCCATCCGCGCCGAAAGCGAACTCAACCACGGCAGCACTTTCCTGTTCACCCTCCCCAGCGCAGCCCTCGGGTAGCGACAGCCACCTCAGTTGTCGAGCCCGGGCAAAGCCCGGCGGCCCGCAAACGCGCTTCACCCCCGGAGTTGATTTTCCGAGGAAAAAGCAAGAACCAGCAAGCCCGAGATTCCCCTTGCATTTGTTCCCTCGTGGTCGAAATGATGGTTGAACGGCCTTGGCTGATCCGGCATTTCAAGAAATGACCGAAAATTCACAGCTTGTTAACCACAAGCGCTACCGGAAATCCTATGCTTAGCAGGTGGCGATTCCATTCCACGGCGCACAGAATCGCGACGACGAGTCCGAAAGTTCTCTGCGTCGCCCACGTTCTCAAACGGCGGAAATACTTATGAGCACCGCGACGAAGATTCCCGATCCTGAATCGGCTCATCACTACATCGTCCGCCGCACCGTGGAAGCGTGCCGCTTGGCCCATGAAGCCGCCGGCGCGGCCGCCGAAGGCATCGCCACCGGCTCATCCGCTTTGCTGAACTCGTTGCGTCAGCGGGAACGCGAACTCGACACCCTGGATATGGAAATCGACAGCGGTGTTACCACTGCCATCACCGAAGTCGGCCCCGCTGAAGCGCGCGAACTGCTCGCCTGCATGAAGGTGATGATCGCTGTTGAGCGCATCGGCGACTTGCTGCTCAGCTTCGCCAATAGCGCCCAGTCCGTCAGCGGCCGCATCGACTCCGAAGACACTCGCGACCTCACCCAGATGGCGACCCTGCTGGAAAAAATGTTGACCGACTGTGGCGCCGCATTTTCTGGCCGCGATGTCAATAAGGCCATCGAAGTCCTCCGCGCCGACGCCGAGATGGACCGCCTGCGCAATCTGATCTTCCTGCGCCACATCGAGAATCCCGAAAATCTTGTCCGCCAGGCCAGCCTGCAAGTCATCTTCATGACCCAGTCGCTCGAACG
>DATNKM010000122.1:0-35937 GCA_035603395.1 Candidatus Acidiferrales bacterium | reverse complement strand
ACACGATAGAATGTTTCCATTCAGTTAAAACGGGTGTTTTCGAGAATGCAGCGAGTCGCGCAGCTACGCCTGAATCATCCGGCCGAAATCGGATCCGAATCCGCCGCGCCAGCGTCTAATCCGGGTACTTCCAGATGAGTGCCATCGCACAGCCCGTGTCCGGAACGGCCGCGCGGCCCGCGCGCAAGCCTTCGGGATGGCAGCACCTCAGACCGCTTCTCCCCTACGTTGCGCGATACAAAGGAATGGTTGCGCTCGGATTGGTGCTCGACGCGCTGATGGGCATCGTCGGCGCCGTCCCGCAGCTCGTGCAAGGCATCATCACGGACTCCCTGGGTGGGCTTCCCGTGCCGTTGAGCACGCTCGGCGGAGACGCGCGGCGTATCTTGTGGCCCATCCTCAAATATTACGCGCCGCTCAACAGACACGCGCTGGCGATTTATTGCATCACGATCGTGATTGCCATGGCCGTGAAAGGAGGGTTCTCGTTCTGGACTCGATGGATCTTGATCGGCGTTTCGCGCGAAATCGAATTCGACCTGCGCAACGATCTACTGCACAAGCTGGTGAAGCTCGATCCGGAATTTTACGTGCGCAACCGCACCGGAGACCTGATGTCCCGCGCCACGAACGATCTGAACGCCGTCCGAATGGTGCTGGGGCCGGGGATCATGTACACGGCGACGACGGTCGCCACGTCGGTCGTGTCATTGTTCTTCATGCTGAAGCTGTCCCCCTCCCTCACGCTCTGGGTGCTGCTGCCCGTTCCGCTCGTGGTGTTCGCGGTCTATTTCTTCGGCCGCATCATTCACAGGCTCTCGGAGAGAATTCAGGCCGCCCTCGGAACTCTTTCGACGCGCGCACAGGAGAACCTCACTGGAGTGCGGGTGATTCGCGCCTACGCGCAGGAAGAGACCGAAATCGCGCAGTTCGATGAAGCGAACCGCGAGTATGTGGATCGGAACGTCCAGTTGATCGGTTCGTGGAGCTTATTCTTCCCCGCGCTGACGGCGCTGATCGGCATCAGCTTCGTCATTTTGCTCGGCAAAGGCGGCGCGCAGGTCATCGGCCACCGCGTCTCGCTCGGCACGCTCTGGTCCTTCTTCACGTTCCTCGGGATCCTGGTCTTTCCGATCATTGCGCTCGGATGGGTTACCAACATTTTTCAGCGCGGCGCGGCTTCGATGGGCAGGCTGGCCTACATCATGAAGGCCGAGCCCAATATTGTGGATGTGGCCGCCGGCGCCAAAGCCGAGGCGAACGGCAAACGACCGAAGCTGCCAGAATCGAAAATCCGCGGAGACATCGAATTCCGTCATTTGAGCTTCGCGTACCCGACCGGATCCGACAGCATGCCCGGCCCGACGGTTCTTGAAGACATCAATCTCCACATCGCCGCCGGCGCCACGCTCGCGATTATCGGCCCCACCGGCAGCGGAAAATCGACGATGGCGTCGCTGATAGCCCGGCTCTGGGATGCTCCGCCGGGCACGCTTCTGATCGACGGACGCTCGATCCGCGACTATCCGCTCGACGAAGTTCGCCACGCGATCGGTTACGTGCCCCAGGACACATTTCTATTCAGTGAGACGCTCGGCGAAAACATCGCGTTCGGCCTGGAAGAATCCAGCGAGGACGTGATTTGCACCGCGGCCGAGGTTGCCTGCATTTCGGGCGACATCGAGGGCTTCCCGCAGCGCTACGCCACCATGGTCGGCGAGCGCGGCATTACCCTTTCCGGCGGGCAGAAGCAACGCACCTCGATCGCGCGCGCCATCGCACGCAATCCCCGCGTGCTGGTTCTGGATGATTCGCTTTCCAGCGTCGACACCGAAACCGAAGAGCGCATCCTGCACGGCCTGCGCAAGGTGATTCACGGTCGCACCACGATCCTGGTGGCGCATCGTATTTCTACGGTAAAGGAAGCCGATCAGATCATCGTCCTGCGAGGCGGCCGCATCACGGAGCGCGGAACGCACGATGAACTGCTGGCACTCGGTGGTTACTACGCCGACCTGCATCAGAAACAATTGCTCGAAGAAGAGCTGGCGCGCGAATGAGCGATTTCCGCGAAGAAGAGAAACTCGGCAAGCTGTTCGACACCCGGCTCACCCAGCGGCTGTCGAAATACCTGCGCCCGTATCGCTGGCCGGTGATTTTCGCGATCACCATGAGCCTGGCGATCACCTGCATGGATATTCTCGGCCCTTACCTGTTCGGCCACGGAATCGACAAGTACGTGACGCCCGGCATGAAACACGAGATCGATTACCGCACGGCCGTTGCGGGGCTTACTTCGATTGCGATCTTCTATCTCGGGTCGATCATGGCCAGTTTCGCGCTGCAATACTTGCAGATGCGCATCATGCAGTGGGTGGGTCAGCAGACGATGTACGACGTGCGCCGCGAGATTTTCGGGCACCTGCAGAAGCTGCCGATGAGCTTTTTTGATCGCAGCCCCGTCGGCCGCCTGGTCACGCGTTGCACCACCGACGTCGATGCGCTGAACGATCTGTTCGCCACCGGCGTCGCCGCGATGCTCAATGATTTCGTGTTCATTTTCGGCCTGGCGGTCTTCCTGATCAGCTGGCGCCCGCTGCTGGGCTTGGTCACGCTGTCCCCGCTGCCGTTCATGATCATCGTCACCTATTTTTTCCGCAATCAGGTGCGCGACGCCAACCGCCGCATCCGCACGGCCATCGCGCGAATCAACGGATTCCTGCAGGAACACATCAGCGGCATGTCTGTGGTGCAGCTTTTCAATCGCGAACGCAAGTCGCGCGCGCACTTCGCCGAGCTGAATCGCGTTCACATGGAGGCGTACAAGGACGCCATTGACGCTTTCGCGTACTTCTATCCCGCCGTCGAGTTCCTGAGCATGTCCGGCGTGGCGCTGCTCTATTGGACCGGCGGTTTGCGCGTCATCGCCGCAACCACTTTCACGGTCGGCATGCTGATTTCGTTTCTGCAATGGGGGCAACGCTTCTTCCGGCCGATTCAGGACCTCAGTGACAAATTCAACATCCTGCAGGCGGCCATGGCCGCCTCCGAGCGCGTTTTCACGCTGCTCGATGAGCCGATTACCATCGCGTCTCCCGAGCACGTGCGCTCCCTGCCCGCGCCGCGCGGGGAAATCGAATTCCGCAACGTCTGGTTCGCCTACCACGGCGGCGCGAACCCGACCGACGAAGAATGGGTTCTCCGCGACGTGTCGTTCCGCGTCGAGCCCGGCCAGACTCTCGCCATCGTCGGCCACACCGGCGCGGGCAAAACCACGATCATTCAGCTGTTGCTGCGGTTCTACGACATTCAGCGCGGCCAAATCCTGCTGGATGGCGTGGACATCCGCGAAATGGACTTGCACGAGCTGC
This sequence comes from Candidatus Acidiferrales bacterium, assembly GCA_035603395.1. Classification (GTDB taxonomy): domain Bacteria; phylum Acidobacteriota; class Terriglobia; order Acidiferrales; family UBA7541; genus Palsa-295. Next base: position 32,566 of record DATNKM010000122.1, on the reverse strand, counting down.
GGCTCATGTTCGGTATCGTGCTGCAGGATCCGTTTCTATTTACCGGCACGCTTGAAACCAACGTTCGTCTCGGCACGGCGGGCATCGACCGTGCGGCCACCGAACGCGCGCTCACCGAAGTGGGTCTCGGGCCGTTCATACAGGCGTTGGCTAAAGGCGTCGACACACCCGTCACCGAGCGCGGCGGCACTCTTTCCGTGGGACAGCGCCAACTGGTGAGTTTCGCGCGCGCCCTGGCTCACGATCCGAAATTCCTGATCCTGGACGAAGCAACCTCGAGCGTGGACACGAAAACCGAGCTGATGATTCGCGAGGCGCTCGATCGGCTGCTTTCGGGCCGCACCTCGGTGGTGATTGCGCACCGGCTCAGCACGATTCAGCACGCGAACCGCATCCTCGTGTTCCACAAGGGGCGCCTGCGCGAACAGGGCTCCCATCAGGAATTGCTGCTCGTGCGCGGGATTTATTACCGCCTCTATCAGCTCCAGTACAAGGAACAGGAGCTAGCCGTCTCCTTGCCGGGAGGCTCCGTCCCAGGATTCCCGCAGCCGCCGCAGCCTCTAACCGCGGACGACTAACGCCGCTCCGCGCGCATGACGCCTCCTCAAATCCTGATTTCCGCTGGAGAAGCTTCCAGCGATATGTACGCCTCTCGCCTGGCCGCGGCGCTGCGCGAACGTACCGGGGCTCAGTTTTTCGGCATGGGCGGGCCGCGCATGCGCGAGGCGGGCGTCGAGCTGCTGGCGGACTATCACGAAGTTGCCGTCGTCGGCATCGCTGAAGTGCTGCACAAGATTCCATCCGTAGTGCGCGTGCAGAATCTGCTGGCTCGCGAAGCGGCGCGGCGAAAAGCTTCGCTCGCGATTCTGGTCGATTCACCCGGCACGCATCTCGGGGTCGCGCGCCGGCTGAAACGCTACGGAATTCCCGTCGGCTACTTTATCGGGCCGCAAATCTGGGCCTGGCGCTCGGGCCGCGTGCGCATCGTGCGGCGGCGCGTGAAGCGTATGGTCGTGATTTTTCCTTTCGAGGAAAAAATCTATCGCGACGCGGGGGTGCCCGTTGATTTTGTCGGGCATCCCCTGGTCGATATCGTGAAGCCGTCGATGTCGCGCGTCGAATTCATCGCGCGGTATGAACTCGATCCCTCCCGGCCGATTGTGGCGCTGCTGCCGGGGAGTCGCGCAAGCGAGGTGGCGCGCAATTTTCCGACGATTCTCGAAGCCTGCCAGCGCCTGTCGCGAGAAATGGGGGCAACCGGCGCCGCGCCGCAATTCGTGCACGCCGCCGCGCCGGGGATCGGCAGCAGCGCCGGCGCTGCCGTGGACGTGATGCGTGTCGAAGGCGCGACCTACGACGCACTCGCCGCAGCGGATTGCGCCATCGTCGCGAGCGGCACGGCTACCGTCGAAGCGGCCCTGCTCGGAACGCCGATGTTGGTCGTCTATCGCGTCGCTCCCTTGACCGCGATGATCCTGCGGCGCATGGTCCACACGCCGTATTTCAGCATGGTGAACCTGATCGCGGGCCGGCACGTGGTCACGGAGCTGATGCAGGACGATTTCACGGCCGCCGCGGTCGCCTCCGAAGTGCGCCGCCTGCTGGAAAGCAGCTCCGCGCGCGAAGAAATGAAAGCTGCGCTCAGTCAGGTGCGCGCCAGTCTCGGGACGGGCGGCGCCATCGAACGCGCTGCCGCCGTATTCGCCGGCATGATTCAGCAGCCCTGAAGCACGTGGCGTGGCGGGCAACTGCGCGAGTATTTCTGGTATCTTAGCTATGGGGAAAGGCTGCCGCCCTCCCAAAGAGGCGTTTTTCTTGCTCAAAATCCATCGATTGCCCGCCGCTGTTCTGCTGTGCCTTTTGGCTGGTGCGGCGGCGCGAGCCCAGTCCCCTCACTCGTATCCCTTCCGTGCGACGAATTACGACGTCGAGGTGTTCCTGCATCCGGAGGATCAAACGATTCTGGGGCAGGCCAAGGTGGATTTTGTCGCCGAGCAAGTGGCGAAGACGGTTCTCGTCGAGCTGCACGCGGATTTGCACGTGAACGCGGTGAAAATGGGCACGCAGACGGTCACTTACGCCCGCGACAACAACAATCCCCTGTTGCTCACCGTCGCCCTGCCCAGCACGTTGACGCCCGGCACGCACGTTACGCTGACATTCGATTACTCCGGACCCGTTTCCAGCGAAGAAGACAGCCCGACGCGTGGAGTGAAGTTTGCATCGGTCGATAAAACAAACGCATACTTGCTGCTGCCTGCGCGATGGTTCCCGCTCACCAACTACCCGTCGAACCGCTATACCGGAAAATTCAATCTGATCGTGCCGAACACGTTCGCCGTCACCGGCACGGGCAAGGCCGATCCTCCCGCCGCGCAACCCGGCGTCGGGCTCGGTGCGCAGAACATGATGTCCTACATCTTCCACTGCGATACGCCCGGGCCGAATGGATCGTTCGTCGCCGGTAGCCTGCAGCTGACGCCTGCTCCGACCGAGGGCTATCAATTCGCGTTCTACACGCCGCCCTCGCAGGTCTCAACCGTCAAGTCCTGGGCCGGCTCGCTCGGCCAGATCATGGGCTACTTCACCGATACATTCGGTCCGCTCAACGGGCCGCAGGGCCCGATACCGACTCTCACCATCGCGCAGTTGCCGGACGGTTCCGTCGGCGGATACTCTGCTCCGGGATTGCTGCTGATCAGCGCGCGGGAATGGACACCTTCCGCGAACGATCGCCTGCTTTCGCAGCTCGCCGCGGGACAATGGTGGGGCGATCGGGTGCTGCCCGCGACGGCGGCCGACGTCTGGGTCACCGACGGGCTCTCTCGCTACGCCGAAGCCATGTACGCTGAGCAGTCCGGTGGAGTGGCGCAGCTGAATCGCGCCCTTGAGGATTTCGCGGTGGGCGCGCTCATGTTCGAGGAGGCCACGCCAATTTATCAGGCCAACCAGGTCGGCGCGTATTCCGATCCCTATTACTCGATCGTGGATGACAAGGGCGCCATGGTCTACCACATGCTGCGAGCGGATTTGGGCGATGATAATTTCACCGCGCTGCTGCGCGAGTTCTACAAGCAGCACGAAGGCAAAACCGCCACCATCGACAGCTTCGAGAAGATCACCGCGACAAAAGTTCCGCCGCAGAAACCCGGCGATCCGCCGCTGAATCTTGTTTCGTTCTTCTCGCAGTGGCTGAACTCGACCGGTGTGCCGGAATTCACGCTGCAATATATCGTCTATCGCACGCCGAAGGGTTTTCAGGTGGTTGGCACGGTGAAGCAGGAGCTGGATACGTTCCGCATGCCGGTGGAAGTGAAAGTGGACACGGAGGGAAATCCCGAGTTGAAGAAAATCATGGTGACGGGCACCACCTCGAATTTCAAGCTCGAGACTTTCGGCCGGCCCAAGCCCAACGGAATTTCCATAGACCCGAACAATCAGCTGTTGAAGTCGAGCCCGAAGCTGCGCGTCCGCGCCACCATCGCACGCGGCGAAGCCGACGCCACGCTCGGCAAATACTACGAGGCGATTCAGGAATATCAGCGCGCCCTCGACGTCCAGCCGACCAATTCCCTGGCGCATTTCCGGATGGGCGAGGCTATGTTCTACCAGAAGAATTACCAGGCGGCGGCCAATGCGTTTCGCGCCGCGCTCGGCGGCGACCTCGATCCCAAATGGACCGAAGTCTGGGGCCACATTTATATGGGCAAGATTTACGACATCCTGGGACAGCGCGAGCGCGCCGTGAATGAGTACAATCTCGCACAGCATTTGAAGGACGACACCGCCGGCGCCCAAGCCGAAGCCGCACGCTACCTGAGAACTCCGTTCAATCCGGAAGGCACCACGCCGCCGGCGACGGCAACCGCCAGCGGGAATCCCGCGCAGGTCCCCGCCGCAGCGAATCCCGCTGCCGATCCCAATTCAGACAAGCAGCCCACGCTCAAGAAGCGCACCGAAAGCAACTAATGCGGACGGACGGCGAAGTCGAATCGCCGAATGCCGAAATTAGAATCCGCCAAACACCCTTATCAATCGCACTTTCCGGCATTTCTAGTCGCCAGAATTCGCGATATCGTCCATATTGCTCGATTCTTCCCATTCTCAGCTGGAAAGGCAGTGGCGGCGAAATCGCCTGTGCGCCGACTCAAGCCTGCCGGCCGGCTTGTAATTCGGCGAATACTTCTTGGAAGGTGGCGAGCGCCCCCTTGTCGAATAGCACGAAGTAGACCTTTTCGATCGACGTCGGCTGCTCGAAATGCTTTTCGGTTTCGCGCAGCATGATGTCGGCGCATTCGCGCATCGGAAATCCGCCGATCCCGGCTCCGATCGCCGGCAAAGCGATCGTCTTCAATCCGTTCTGCGAGGCGATTCGCAGCGCATGCGCCGTCGAGCTGCGCAGTGCGTGCGCCTCTGTCGAACCCCCGAGCTGCATGCTGGCCGCATGAATCACGTACCGTGCCTTCAGCTCACCCCCGGACGTGATCGCCGCGCCGCCTAAGGGAATCGTTCCGATCTCGTCGCACTCGGCCTGGATGCGCGGCCCGCCCTTGCGGCGAATCGCGCCGGCCAGGCCGCCACCGAGCTGCAGATCGTTGTTGGCGGCATTGACGATGGCGTCGACATCGAGTTCGGTGATGTCGCCAGGCCGGATTTCAATGCGTTCCCCGAGTTTCATTCGCAGGCGAAGCTCCAACGGCGAGAGTCTCCAACACGCGAAACAAGCAGCCTACAGGCGGGCGATGCCGTCCTTATCGAATCCCACGACGATTCGCCCGCCGGCGACAACCACGGGACGGCGAATCAGGTTCGGCTCCTTCGCCATCATGCGAATCGCTTCGCGCCGCGCCGGCGGACGCAGCTTCATCTTCTTCTTGCGGTAGAGTTCGTTGCGACTGTTCAGAAATTCCTTGTAGTCGCGGTTACCGATCAGATCCTCCAGCTCGGCCGGGGAAAGCCGTTCCTTCGCCAAATCGCGAAAAGAGAGCTGAAATCCACGCTTTTCCATGAAGCTGCGCGCTTTGCGGCAGGTCGTGCAGTTGGGCTTATGAAGGAATTCCGCCTTCTTGCCCTGTTGCGAGCTGCGCTTCGCCGCGCCGGCCTTTCGAGTCGCCATGCTCGATCTCCTCAGTATCGCGGCACGAGCGGATCGACCTCCGTGGTCCAGCGGTCTATCCCGCCGGCCATCGATCGCGCACCCGCCACGCCTTTTGAGCGCAGCCATGCCGCCGCGTCCATGCTGCGCACTCCGTGATGGCACATGCAAACCACGTCGGCCGCCGCAGTCAGCTGCTCGAGATACATCGGAACTTCGCGCAGCGGAACCAGCAGAGATCCCTCGATGTGCGCGGCTTCATATTCCCATTTCTCGCGCACGTCGACCAACAGGAATTTGTCGCCGCGCTCGATGCGCTGGCTCACCTCGCGCGGCGTGATTTCAATATTGGCAAGCAGATCTTCGTCCATTTGTAGATCCAGGCAAGAGCGGGTGCAGCGACGCTTCCTTCGTCAAGGCAAGGCAGCGCCCCAGGAAATGAGCTTCATGATCTTCGATTGTAATGTGGGTTTTGCGAATGGGGGACTAGAAACCGCGGAATTTCGGCGGGCGCTTCTCCGCGTAGGCGGCCAGGCCTTCTGCGCAATCCTCGGAAAGGAAGCAGTGCAGCTGCAAGCGATTCTCCTCGTCGATCGCGTCGGTGAGTTCTTTATGGGCCTCGCCGACCATGGTTCGCTTCACATCGCGATACGCCAGCGGGGGGCCGGCCGCCACGCGCTCCGCAAGTTTTTTCGTTTCTTCCTCAAACGATGCGGCGGGAAACACGCTTGCCGCGATGCCGATCCGGCGCGCTTCATCGGCGGACAATCGCTCCCCCGTGTAAAAAAGTTCCGAAGCGCGCGACAGTCCGACGAGGCGCGGCAGAAAAAACGTGGCGCCGAAATCCGGATAAAGACCCAGGTAACCGAAAGCCTGTGTGAACATTGCCTGGTCGGACGCGATTCGTAAATCGCAGGCCAGCGCCAGGCTCAATCCACCGCCGGCCGCAGGACCGTTGACGGCGGCAATCACAACCTTAGGCATCGAGGTAATCGCGAGGCAAATTTCCTTGCCCATTTCCAGCATCGGCTTGAATTCGCTCACGGCCTTGCGACTTCGCGCCTCGCGCATGAAATCGATGTCGCCGCCGGAGCAAAACCCGCGCCCCGCGCCCGTCAGCACCACGGCGCGCACGGACTTGTCCTCGCTCGCGCGGAGCAAACTGTGGACCAACGTGCGGCATAGATCGGGATTCAGCGCGTTAAGCTTCTCCGGTCGATTCAGCCGCAGGGTCAGTACGGAGCCGGAGCGCTCCTCAAGCACCAGTTGGGTCGCGACTTGATTTTGCGTAACGCTCATCTAGTCCTTTAGACTCTTCAGCAAGGTCGCGAGTTTCTTGAAGTATCGCTTTTTGACCGAGAGAGCAGCCCCGGCATTGGATCCACTGGTCGACGGCAGCACGAACACGCGCGCGCCGTAAAGCAACTCCTTCTGCAGACCCAGCTTGCAGACGCGGCCGGCGAACTTCTCGTAGACCATTTTCCCGTTGAAGGCGATGACGCGCGGCCGTAGCTCCTCGAGCTTCTGCGCCAGCAAGACGCGCCCCTCGGCGAACTCCCGCCGCTCAAGTTCATCGACCGCCCGGGTAGGCCGCTTCACGAGGTCGGTCATTCCGATGCCGAATTCCAGCATCCGGCGGTCGTCTTCATAACCGATCGGCTCGGGAATCACGCCGGATTCATACATGATCGGCCAAAATTGATTGTTGCGGCCCGCGTAATAGTGCCCCACCCGCGCCGATCGATCTCCGGGATTAGAGCCGACGAGGATCATCTTCATCCCCTTACGCAGGTAATCTGGCAGCGTCCTCATGAATGTCGCGGATTCTCCGGGCTGTCTCGGTTGGCGTCGGGCGTCTGGCCGGCCAACCGGATTGTGAAAGCTGGCCGCCCCAGTCGCCCCGAAGCGCAGTCAACATGGATGCGCAAAGGCGTCGCTGGGTATCATAATACATTCCCGGCGGCGTCAATCCGAAAGCTGTGCTAACCTTTCCACTGGGAAAATCCCCGATGAGTTCATCCAAACTGGACCCGACGCCGCGCCGCCCGCTGCCTTCGCAGGTAGTGAAGGACGACGAACCCATCTTAGTCGCCGCCGCCAAAGCAGGCGATATTTCCGCCTTCGAAACACTCGTGGGACGTTACGAGCGCAAAATCTTTCGCCTGACCCAAAACATCACCCAGAATCGCGAAGACGCCGAAGACGCCATGCAGGAAGCGTTCCTGAAGGCGTTCGAGCACTTGCAGGATTTCGAGGGAAATTCCCGCTTCTACACCTGGCTGGTGCGCATCGCCGTCAACCAGGCGCTGATGAAGCTCCGCAAACGGCGCCCCAACGTCGTCTCGCTCGACGAGGAAGTGGACACGGGCGAGGACATGGTGCCACGGGAAGTCGAGGACTGGGGACCTTCGCCTGCCGACCGTTACGCGCAGACCGAATTGTCGGGAATTCTGGGCAAAGTAATCGGCGATCTGGACCCATCTTTCCGAGTCGTTTTCCAGCTTCGCGACATCGAAGAATTGTCGACTGAGGACACCGCCGAAGCCCTGGGGCTTACGGTCCCGGCGGTGAAGTCGCGCCTATTGCGCGCGCGCTTGAAATTGCGCCAGGCGCTTAACCAATACTTTCGTCGGGGGGAACATCAGTGAAGTGCAAAACCATCATCACGGAGCTCGCGGACTATCTCGACGAGGCTCTCGACCCGCTGCTTCGCACGCAGATTGAAGAGCACCTCGGCAAATGCAAGGACTGCCGCGTGGTGGTCGATACCTGCAAGCAGACGATCGAGATCTTCTGCAATTCCGAGCCCGCGCCCCTGCCCCCTTCGACCCGCATGAAGCTTCACGAAGCCCTCGCCAAGCGCCTTCGCCGCGTGCGTGCCTGATTCGCCTCGCTAGACCCGTCCTGTTGACGCCGCACTGCCGCAGAAATCCTCACACAAACATCGGGGCTTCTTTCCCCATTTTCCTTTCCCGCGCCAGCTCGTAGACGCGGCCCGCGACGACGATGTCCTCGATCGCGATTCCGTTCGATTTGAAAAGCGTGATCTGATCGCGATTCGTGCGGCCCGGCGTCTTTCCGGAAACGATGCCGGAAAGCTCGCGCACTTCATCCCATCGTTTGGCGTCGCCTGCGAACGCCTGGATCAGGTCGCCTGCCTCCATTTTCGATTGCTCGATGGAGTCCGCCGCGATCAGGTCGGCGCGCTCGACCGTTTCCGCGTCGATCTCGGCCTTCTCCGCAAAGTTCACTCCGGCGGCGTTGATGTGTGCTCCGCGCTCGAGCCACTTCCCCAGCAGGACGGGCTTCGGTGAACTCGTCATCGTGGTGACGATATCGGCGCCGCGTACCGCCTCTTCGGCCGACGCAACCGCGGCCACGCGCACGCCGATCTTCGCGGTCATGTCCTTCGCGAATGCTTCCCGGCGCGCCGCGTCGCGGCTATACACGCGCACGAGATCGAGCTTCCTCGCCAAGGCCACAGCCTCCACCTGCGTCTGCGCCTGAAAGCCCGAACCGATCATGGCTGCGATTCGCGCGTCCTCCCGCGCCAGAAACTTCGTCGCCACCCCGGTGGCCGCCCCGGTTCGCGCCTGTCCGAGACAGTTTGCCTCGATCAGCGCCAGCAGCTCGCCGGTGTGGCCGCTGAAGAGCGGCACCAGAAATCGCAGGCCGCTCGGCGACACGGTGTAAATCTTCAGGCCCACGTAGCCGCCCTGCGAATCGGCGGCGGCCATGTAATGCATCAGCCCTTTTTCAGCAAGCTTGAGCCGGCGCCGTGGATGGGAAACTCCGGCGCCGCTGGCGAGCCTGAGGAACGACTCCTCCGTCAGCTCCATTGCCATCGGCAAAGTCAAAATCGCGCGAACGTCCGCTTCGGTGAGCAGCAATGCCATGAAATTTGCCTCGGATGAATTCGAAAGTTCCCGCAGAGGAAAGTATCAGAAGTTGAGCCGATAACGAAGCACGCGCACGTCCGGCCGGTCGAGCACCAGCAGCTCTTTGCGTGGGCTGACGGCGAGCGACGGTGCCGAACGATTTCCCTGGCCCAGTTCCGGCGCGAGATCGATGTCGAGCTTGGGCCGGCCGTCCGCGGTCCAGACATGCAGCATGCGACCGTCCGCGTCCATCGCGAAAATATAGCCGAGGCCCACGGCAAACTGGTCGCTGAGCTTGCGCGAGATCCCGTCGGCGGTCGCATCGACCAGCGACTGGAATTGACCTTCGGTTGAAAATTTCAAGATGTGATTCCCCAACGGATCGATCAGATAAACGAGGCCGTCCGGACCGACGGCAATGCCGCGCGCACGCACCCGCGCATTCGGCACGTTCGCCGCCGGCTGCCAGTTCCGCAGAAGCCGGTAATTCGGATTGTAGGTGTAAACGCGGCCTGCGTCGGAATCGAGCACGTGAATCAGCCCGTCCTCGCCTACCGCGACGCCAAGTAAGTCCTCGTCGCTCGGGCGCGTCTTCAGGTGCAACTCGTGGGTGTGATCGCCTTCGGGGAAGAAAACGAATGTGCAGCCACGGCCCGGATCGGTGAGATAAATCGCACCCCCGCTATCGACGGCGATCTCCTGCGGATCTTTCAGCGATGGCTGGCCGAAGCTGAGCAGGGGGTGGCCGTCCCATGTGAACTTGTCGATGAACAGCGTCCCTGCGTCGGCGAGATAGACGTTGCCAAGCGAGTCGGTCGCGATATCGGTGGGTTGGCTCAACTGGCCGGGATCGCTGCCCTTCATACCCCACGACGCGATATAGGAAATCGAAAAAGTCGGCACCGCCTGCGCTTCGACGCTCGCAGAGTTCCGCGAGCAGCCGGTGGCGCAGAGGAACAGAGGCAGCGCCAATAAGGCGGAGACAGCAGAACGGGCGCGTTTGTGCATTTGGAAACGTCTAGCCACGCTTGCGCTTCTCCTTTTTCTTTTGAGGCTTTTCAGGCGCGTCGCCCGGCTGTTTCACGCGGCGAACAACCGTCTGACGCATCTGATAGCGGCGCGGCGCGGCGCGGCCGTCTGACAAATCGACGAACGTGAAACCGGGATCGCCGTTCGCGCCTGCACCGAGGTGCGTGATGTTCACCGGCAATTTGCCACACAGATCGTCACCTACATATGCCGTCTCGTAGCGCTCCTTCGCCTTTCCCCACGTGAACACGCGGAATTGCGTGAAGTCGCACGGCTGGCCTTCGGGTCCTTTTGTCCCCACCAACAAATACTGCGGCTTCGGTTGGCCCTGCGAATCGGGCACCCGGTTCAGCTCGAACCATGCGGTGGGGCGCATGCCGGCCGAGCTTGCGTAATCAGGTAGCGGCTCGGGCACGTCGAGATCGACGAATCGGCCGAGAATCCAGCCCGTCGCGGTGGTGCCGTCGGCGAGACGCGCGCGCGCCAGCCACCAGTCTTCTTTTCTGGCCGTGGGCGGAGCAGGGGCGTCCGCTTCGGCTCCCGTTTGACCTGGTTGCGCGGCAGGCGCTGCCGTCGTTTTCACCGCAGCAGACGTAACAGGCACCTCGACCGGCTGGCGCGTGAATAGTTCCACCGGGATACCCTTGGCGATTTGGCGCAAGCGGGGTGTTTCGCGGCCCGGGCCGATGTGGAAATTGCTGATCACCTTCGTGGCGCCGTGCGCCTCGACCGGCGACGCTGCCGCAGTTGAATCGAGGTCGCGCATTTTCTGCCACAGATCGACCGAGAGCAGATCGCCTTCCGCCACCCAGCCGATCATTCCGCTCGACGTGCGGACTTTCGTCTGTTGCTGAAAATGATCGAGGATGTCGAGCTTGTCGCCGTACTTCAGCGTGCCGGCCGGTTCGCGGATCTCCGCGCTGCTGTCCCACAGGATCACCTGTTTGCTCCCGGCGTACGCGACGCCAAGGGGCGGCGTCGGGTGATGGAACCGGATAAACGCGATTAAGCAGACCACCAGCACGACGGCGAAGCCGAGCAGCAGCTTTCGAATTGAGCGAGGCAACGGCACAGTTTTTTTCGAGATGAGCCTTAATTCTACACCAGGGCTTCCGCGCGTTTGGGCGGCGGCCGTGGAGAAATAAACACAATGTGTCGCAAAAGGTTCGGGTGTCCGCTCCGTTCTGCTACTACAATTCGCACGGCCTTTGCCCTTCCAGCATTTTGGTCGCCATGGATTCAAGGAGCGGGATGATGAAGTTTCTGGAGAATTTGAAGCCGCTGGGATTGCTGCTGCTCCGCGTCGCGCTGGGCGTGATTTTCATCTACCACGGTTATCCGAAGCTTTTCGGGCACACGCGTGAGGCGATGGAGTCCTTCGCTCGCATGGGATTCCCGGGGTATTTCGCGTACATCTCGGGCGTGATCGAGTTTTTCTGCGGCTGCATGCTGATCGCGGGGCTGTTTGCGAGGATTGCGGGGCTCCTGTTGTCGATGGAGATGGGCGTGGGGCTTTGGGCCGCGCACCATATCGTCGCCAATCCGATGGGCGTGCCGAACTACGAGTTTCCGTTAATGCTGGCTACGGCGGCGTTTGCGCTGGCGACGACCGGCGCGGGACTCATCTCATTCGATCAGGCGCTTTTCCGCGAAGGCCGCTCGTCGCCGCGCAAACTGAAATCGAAGGATTAGGCCGTCTGTGCAGTTTGCGGCGGCGCGCTAGGTGGCGCCGGGGGCGCATAGGGCAGCGGATACGGCGCCTTCGGCATTACCAGCCACGCAACGAAGTAGCCGAGAAACGCGGGGACCACGGGCACCGGCATCAGCACCAGCAGTACCCAGAGTACGCGGACGAGCGTGGAATCGAGTTCGAGATATTCAGCGATTCCGCCGCAGACTCCGGCGATCTTGTAGTCGGTGACCGAGCGCATCAGGCGCTTTTGCGGCCGCGGCGGTCCATAGGGCGACGCCTGCTGGCGCGCGCCGCAGTAATAGCAAAAATTCGAATAATCGGCGAGATCTCTCTGGCAATTCCCGCAAATCATGTGCCAACCTCCCGGCGCCGGGCTGGTTCCCCGCGCTCATCAATAGATACGCCGTCGGAGCCCGAAAAGTTTCCTGGCCAAGCCCAGCGCTAGTACGCCGCTAATTCCTTGACGGCACGGACGATATCGGCCGTCTGCGGCAAAATGGCGTCTTCAAGAGACGGATGATACGCGCAGAAGGTATCTGCGGCCGCCACGCGGCGCACCGGCGCATCGAGGTCGCCGAATAGCTCATCCGCGATGCGCGCGGCAATTTCGGCGCCGTACCCCCAGGACCGCGTGTCCTCGTATGCCACGATCACGCGATTCGTCTTGGTCACGCTCTTCGCCACTGCCTCCCAGTCGTAGGGGCTCAGCGTCCGCAGGTCGATCACCTCGACTGACACTCCGTCACGCGCCAGTTCCGCCGCGGCCACTTCCGCGCGATGCACCACCGCGCCGTAGGTGATGATGCTGACGTGCGTGCCTTCGCGCGCCACACGCGCCTTGCCGAACGGCACGGTGAAATCCGCTCCCGGATAGGGCGAGCGATTGTAAGGCTGCCGGTAGAGATGCTTATGCTCCAGCACCATCACCGGATCGTCCGAGCGGATCGCCGTGCGCAGCAGGCCGCACAGATCGAGTGCCGTCGACGGCATCACTACGCGCAACCCCGGGATATGCGTGAAAATCACCTCGCCGCACTGGCTGTGATAAATCGCGCCGCCGGTAAGGTATCCGCCGATTGCCACGCGCACGACGGCTGGGCATTTGAATTTACCGTTCGAGCGCCATCGCAAATTCGAAAGCTCGTTGCGGAATTGCATCATCGCCGGCCAGATGTAATCGAAAAATTGGATTTCCGCGACTGGCTTTAACCCACGCACGGCCATTCCCAGCGCCCGGCCCACGATCCCAGCCTCCGCGATCGGCGTGTTGAAGACGCGCATCGAGCCGAATTTTCGCTGCAAGCCTTCCGTCGCTTTGAAGACGCCGCCCTTCCCTTTCACATGCGCCAAGTCCTCTTCGCGCGAGCAATCGGCCACGTCCTCGCCGAACACGATGATCCGCTCATCGTGGGCCATCTCATCGGCCAGCGTCGCGGAGATGATTTCGACCATCGTCTTGGCTTTCGCGGCTGTGCCGCCGCTGGGGCCCGCGAATTTCGGCGCGGAATCGAATTTCGCGCCCGTCGGATCGACATCTGGCGAGTGAACAAACGAATAAATCGAATCGGCAGGCGCCGGTTGGGCCGTCAGCGCCCGGTCCGTCGCCGCGAGCACTTCGCGGTCCACTTCCGCTTCGAGCGCCAGCAGCTCGCTTTCCTCCAGAATCCCTTCGCGCACCAGGAATAGCCCGAATCTCGGCACGGGATCGCGCTGCGCTTCTGCGTCGCGGCTCGCGGTGGTCTTGTAGAGCTTTTCGTCGTCGGAAAGCGAATGGGAATACGGACGCGTCACGTGGGCGTGGACCAGCGCCGGCCCTCGCCGTGCGCGGCAGTGCGCCACAGCTCGGGTCAGCGCCGCGTAGCTTTCCACAGGATCGGTCCCGTCGAATTCCTCAAACGCGAAATTCGGGTAATTCGCGGCGAGCTTCGAAATGTTGCCGCCCGCCGTCTGCGCCTCTACCGGCACAGAGATCGCGTAGCCATTGTCTTCCACCAAAAACAGCACCGGCACGCGCCGCAGCGACGCGGCATTCAGCGCCTCGAAGAACTCGCCCTCGCTCGTTGAGCCGTCGCCGCCGGAAACAAAGGTGATCTCGTCGCGGTGATGGCTCAGCGAATCGCCCAGGGGCGCCTTCCGCGCCTGCTCCAGCGCCTTCGGGAATTTTTCGTAGTAAATCGAAGACTCGGCCGAACCCACCGCGTGAAGCCATTGCATACCGGTCGAAGAAGCGCTCGGCACGATGTTCAACCGCTGGCTTCCCCAGTGCGAGGGCATCTGCCGCCCGCCCGACGAAGGATCGTCCGCCGCACCGACGCCCTGCAGCAGAATCTCATAGGGAGTGACGCCGAGGGCCAGGACCAGCGCGCGATCCCGGTAATAGGGGAAAAACCAGTCGTAGCCCGGCTTCAGCAGCAGGCCGGCGGCAGCCAAAACCGCCTCGTGACCGGCTCCGCTGATCTGGAAGAAAATCTTGTTCTGTCGTTTGAGCTGGATCTCCCGGTCGTCGAGCCGCCGGGCGAGAAACATCGTGCGGTAGATCCGGATCAGCGCTTCGCGGTGCAGACCGTGGTACTTCGTCGCGTCAAATCCGGTTGTCTTGACCTTAACCTGAGAGGCCATCGGGAATGCCTCCGACGGTAGGACCGGCCCTGTGAACCAGCTTCAATTCATTATAGCCAATTCGCCCACCGCACAAACAGCCACCTCTCGCTTGTGTGCGACGGATGGCCCCGGCATCCTGTTCGATGAGTTTGATCCCTTTATCAGGATCCAAAACGGACATCAGTCCAACGAATCGAAAAGTTCCGCGACCCTCGCATGCTCGGGATCGCCGCTTCGCACCGTCTCCGGATTCGCGGACTTGAAAGGCTCCTCATTCGGTATGCGGTCAATCCACCGCTGATACGTAAGCTTTTCGTGATCGGAAAAATCGAGCAGCAGCAGCAGCTTCACGCGCGTGGCAGCCTCGCCGTCTTCGCCCTTTTTCTCGGCCGCCTTCTTTGACGAGGATTTCTTCGCGGGCTTGCCAGCCGCGCTCTCTTCGCCGCTGTCCTTGGCGGCTGCGTCTTCGCGTTCGAACTTCAGCTTCATCTTATCGCCGAGCCGGAATCCCTGCTTCCAGCCGTCGATTTTGTGGCGCGCCTGCTGAGCCGCTTCTTCGTTCGTTCCGAAATCAAAAATGAATATCGATTGGGGCATGTATCTTCTATAGCGGTCGCCAGGTTGCCTGTCAAGCCGGGTAAGTACCCGATCGGCCGGAGAGACCAGGCTACCGGAGGGGTTTGGAATTGGGTATCTGCGAAAGTTTCAGTGGCCAGCCCGGCGTCCAGGCATTACCGGCGACGCAAACATGAATCGGAACCCACATCATTTCCGCGGCGGCCTTTGCGACAGGCGCAGCGGTCTCGAACGACGCTTGCCTGGAGCCGCTTACCGAGGTCACAAACGGCGTTGCTCGGCCAGCGCCCAGAACCAGCTCGACCTGCCCGGTGGAAAGGCCGCTTCGACCGGCGAATATCTCCTGCATTCGAATCGCAGAGTATTCCAGGAAACTAGCCGAAGTTTCCTTGTCCTTTTTCTTGAGCCGTACGACGCTAGCGTATCGGTCAAACGACACATGATCGAAGATCGCCTGCCTTCCCACTCTCAACTGCAGATTCCGAGCGTCCTTCGTGCTCTTAGCCAGCCTGAGTAAAACGCCGGGTTTGTATTCTTCAACGGCCAGGGTGCCCGTGAACCCGATGGGCGCTCCGAATTCTCGCTGTCGGACGATTCGTTCAAGCGCGGCGTTGCGACCCTGTCGCAGGAACACCACGAAGAGCGGAATCGCGATCACGCCATCGACCACAAGCCCGCCCACGGCGTCCAGGCAGTCGGAGGCCCAGAAAATGCCGATCGCCGACTAGTACTTTTGTTAACTGATTCATTGCGCACATGCCCGTTCACTTGTCGCGCGCCGACCCTGGCTCCTTGCTAACCTTACTAAGCAAGAGTAGCCAAGTCCATTCAACTGGAGTACGTTTTTCTCTGAGGGGGAAACATGCGTGCATTAAAGCTTTCTTCTGCCGCCATCATACTGGTAGGCGTCTTCGCCGGCGCCGCCTCGGCGCAATCAAGCGGGTCGAACTCTTCGGTAACCACCGTGGGCCAGGCAATCGACCAAATCGTCGCCCGCGAGCATGACGAGGTTGCCGTCATACGCCGCTACAACCCCATCGTCGAAACCTACGTCCAGGACATGAAACCGGATCCGGAAATGGGCATCGTGCCCGTGAAGGACCACTATTTCCTCGGCCAGGCGGAGCTCTCGAATGCAAAGGGTGCCGCCGAAGATTCGCTGCTCGACAAGAGGAAGAGCAAGGGCGAGGAATTCAACCCGTTCGCGCACCTCGAGGGATCAAAATCCGACGCCAACGGCTTCCTCCAGATGCTCTACATCGACCCTGACGGCTTCGATCGCCAGCACTACGAATTCAGTTACGTGGGACGCGAATTCATCGGCGAAGTCCGCTGTCTGGTCTTCGACGTCACACCGTTGCCCAAGACCGGCAAGGCTCGCTTCAACGGTCGCATCTGGGCGGAGGATCAGGGTTTCGCCGTGGTCCGCTTTAACGGCGTGTTCACCTCATCGGACGGCGAGAGCAAAGGCTTCAATCTCCATTTCGACAGCTGGCGCATGAATCTGCAGCCGGACCTCTGGCTGCCTGCTCTGGTCTACAGCCAGGAATCGGAACTCAGGGACAACACCGATTCTCCCGTGCGATTCCGCGCGCAGACCCGCCTGTGGGGATACAACCTCAGCAATCTGAGCCATCCGGCCGACTTCAATCAGCAGCCGCTCGATCAACAGGGTCTCGATCGCGGCAAGGGCGCTCAGGACTATTCTCCGACCGAAGCCGAGCAAAAATGGCAAGAGACGGCCGAGAACAACGTGCTCGACCGCCTACAGCGTATCGGCTTGGTCGCGCCTCCGGGAGAAGTGGACAAAGTTCTCGAAACCGTCGTCAACAATCTGCAAGTCACGAACAATCTCGACATCGACGTTCACTGCCGCGTGATGCTCACCGGCACGCTCGAATCTTTCACCATCGGCCATACGATCGTCGTCAGCCGGGGCTTGGTCGACGTGCTGCCGGACGAAGCCAGCCTCGCCGCCGTGCTTTCACAAGGACTGGCCGAGGTCATGATGACGAAACCCTCGACCGATCAGTGGGGATTCAACGATACGACGAACGTCACGGCCGCCGACGCGCTGTCTCACTTCTCCTTTAAGGGCACTCCCGCGGAGATCGATATGTCGGGCAAGAAAGCCTTCGATCTGCTGAAGAACTCGCCCTACAAAGACAAGCTCGCCAGCGCCGCGCTCTTTATGAAACAGCTGAACGCGGAATCGCAGGCTCTTCCTTCGCTCATCGACGCGCGGCTCGGCCACGGCGTGGCGCTCAGTTCGGCGCTGGCAAGCTTGGGACCGGCGCTCGACCAGAACAAAGTCGATCAGGTCGCGGCGCTGCCACTGGGCGGTCGCGTGAAGCTGAACCCGTGGGACGACCGCGTGGAGCTGCTCAAAGCCAAGCCCGTAGCTCTGAATTCCGCCCGCGAGAAAATGCCGTTCGAAGTCACGCCTTTCCTGCTATTCCTGACGCGCTACCAGGCGCCGAGGGCAGCTGGAAAGCCGGATGCATCCTCCACGGCAATCAAGTAGAGCGCGAAGCCGGAGATTCTCTGCTCGGTTCTTAGGGGCGCAGCACCGACATGAGGTTCGCTGGAAAGACGCAGGGGGTTTCAGCCCCTGCGTTCTTCCTCTTCTCGAATTGACGCCATCCCGCACTCGTGTTATTCACGAGGCACTTAATCGGTTTTCTGGGGCCGTTGTTCGGCGGGGGAAGCGTAATGAGACAAGTCTCGGGTGGACTGCTTGCGATTGTCGCAATTCTGATAGCCGCGCCTGCGGCGCCTGCACACCACTCCTTCGGCGCGGAATTCGATTTCAACAAGCCGGTCACCCTTCACGGCACGTGCGTGAAGTGGGAGATGATCAATCCGCACAGCTACCTCACGGTCGACGTGAAAAACGACGACGGCACCTTGACCGAGTGGAGCGTGCAGGCCGGCGCGCCCAGCTTTCTGTATCGCAACGGCTGGCGTAAAGACTCCGTGAAGCCCGGCGACGAGCTGATCATCACCGGCTACGGCGCCAAGGACGGCTCCCACAATGCGTTCGCGCAGCGGGTGCAGCTGCCCGACGGACGCCGCGTGCTCGGCGGCGCCATCATCGGCGCCACTCCTCCGCCTCCGCCGCCCGATAGCTCGGCGCCGGCGGCCCCGAAATCGAATCCCTGATGACGGCGCGAAGCAAGATCGTCGTCATTGCCGTGGCCGCGCTCGCATTGTTTTCGCTGCGCGTCGTGCCGCTCTCTGCGCAAGCGCCGGTACCAGCGCCATCTCAGCCCGCGAAGCCGCCCATCACCGTCACCGTCGCTTCCGCACCGGACGTTTCCGGCGCCATTCCGCGCCTTCCCGACGGCCATCCGAATTTCCAGGGCCTCTGGCACAACGACGTCGGCGTCGAAGCGCTGCGCAAAGCCGGCCTGGGCGACATTCACAGCCCGGGCACGCCGCTCCCCTTCCCGTATTACCCTGAGACCGACAAAATCCGCGAGTATCGCGATCTACACGATCCCTATCACGATCCGGAAGCGCACTGTCACGTTCCCGGCGTGCCCCGGATCATTGAACAGCCGTCCAGCATCATGCCGTTCCGCATCATTCAGGACGAACAATACGTCACGATTCTGTTCGAGTACGTCCACGACTTGCGCATCATTCCCGAAGACGGCAGCTCCCACCCGAAAAACTACTGGGCCTGGGACGGCGACTCGCGCGGCCACTGGGAAGGAGACACCTTCGTCGTCGACGTGGCGAATTTCAACGGCCGCAGCTGGCTCGACATGGACGGCAACTTCGTCGACGAAAACGAGCACGTCGTCGAGCGTTTCACCATGACCGGACCGAACTCCATCTCCTACTCCGCGACGGTCGAGGACCCGACCGTTTTCACCAGGCCCTGGACGATGCACCTGAATCTGAAGCGGAATCCGCTAACCGATCAAATCGTCTACTACGATTGCCATGAAGGCGAGCGCGACGTCGACCACTACACGCGCTCGGAAGGCAACGCCGCGAGCAAGCATGAATAAGATCGCATTCACCGCACGGATAGCCGCTGCGGCACTGGCCGCAGCCACCGGCATCGGCGCCGCAGGATACAACGCTGCCGCGCAATCGCCAGCTGCCAATGCGAAGGCGGCGCCCTTTTCTCCGCCGCGCCTCCCCGACGGCACGCCCGATTTCCGCGGCATCTGGCAAGCCCGCTCGCTCGCCTACATCGACCTCGAAGGCCTGCGTCCCACGGGCGCCGCTCAGCAGTCCACCAGGAGCGCCGTCGTCGATCCTCGGGACGGCAAAATCCCCTACTTGCCGGACGCCTTGAAACAGCGCGACGCGAATTTCAAGAATCGCGTGACCGCCGATCCTGCCGCCAATTGCTATCAGGCCGGAGTCCCGCGTGCGGTCCTGCTCCCGACGCCATTCCAAATCGTCCAGAGCGTCGGAAATTTCGCCATCGTCTACACCGACAATCACGCCTACCGCATCGTCGATCCGCAGTCACTCCCCCACGACGACGGCATCGATTTTTTCATGGGCGATTCGCGCGGCCATTGGGAAGGGGACACGCTCGTCGTCGATGTCATCGACTTGGGCGACCAAACGTGGCTCGATCAAGCAGGAAACTTTCACAGCGACCAGCTCCACGTCGTCGAGCGCTACACGATGCTCAACGCGAAAACCATTTCCTACGAAGCTCGCCTCGAAGATCCCAAAACCTACACAAAGCCCTGGACGATTCGCCTGCAGCTCTATCGCGACACCCACCCCGGCGCACGCATCACGGAGGATGAATGCCTCGAAGGCGCCGACGGCCGCTGGCACCACGTCTCGCCGTTCGACCCGAAAGCTCTGCTGCGCCACGACTACGCCGCCGAGCTCGCCGCCGAAGCCAAGGTCCAGGCCGGCGCTCCGAAGCCGTAATCATTCGGCGAGATTCCCAGGTATCCGGCGCGCGGCTCTTCGCACAGCTGTGATAAGATTTGCGCGAAGATTGAAAGGCGATGGAGTTCGCCTGAACCGTCCGTAACCGGACTGATGACTCCTGGCCGCCGCCCGGCGCCAGGAGTTTTTTGTTTTTGGGCCGGCGACGCGCCCATTCCGGCAGCACAAGGAGCACACGTGCGTATTTTCCTGTTACTCGTATTCGGAGCGCTCGGCACGCTGGCGCGTTATATCCTGCAGGGCGTGATTCAGACGCGCGTTGGCGGAACGTTTCCGTCGGGCACGCTTGTCGTCAATCTGATCGGCTGTTTCCTGATTGGCGGCATCGGCGAATACGCGCTGCTGCATCTTTCGTTTCCTCCGGAATGGCGCATTGGCATCACCGTCGGCTTCATCGGCGGGTTCACCACGTTCTCGACATATTGCTGGGAAACCGTACGGATGCTGCAGGACGGTGAATGGCGCAACGGCACGATCTACGTGCTCGCCAGCCTGATCGGCGGGCTGATCTGCGTGATCTTCGGCATGCGCATCGCCGAACGAATTTCCTGATCCGAAAGGAGCCACCATGGCCGAGCTGACCAAGCACGAACGCTTCGAAGGCGAGCGCACCCTGATGCGCATCCACATCGGTGAATCCGACCGCTGGCACGGCAAGCCCCTCTACGAAGCCATCGTCGAGCTGCTGCGCCGCGAAAAACTCAGCGGCGCCACGGTCCTGCGCGGCGTCGGCGGCTTCGGCAGCTCCAGCGTCTACCACACCGACAAAGTCCTGCGGCTCTCCCAGGATCTCCCTATCGTCATCGAAGTGATCGAAGCGAACGAGCGCATCGAACAGATCCTGCCGCAACTCGACCAAATGATCGGCGGCGGCCTGGTCACCCTGGAAAAAGTCCGCGTAATCCTCTACCGCTCCCACCCATAGCCTCTGGCTCGTCATTGGCGGTCTGTGAATCGCCCGTTCGCAGGCGACACAAAAGCGAGCCAGGCGAAGGAGCTTCCGGCCCCTGAAGCTCCCTGCTTCCTTGCCTGCCACCTCCCCTCATGCTACAAACCTCGCGCCACGGAGGCGTCATGGACAAACAAAAGCTCTTTCAATACATCGACCACTTCAATCACAAGCGCTACGACCAAGTGATGGAGTTCTACCACCCCGACGTCCTGATCGAATACCCCACCATGCTTGCCAATCCCAACGCTCCGCCCGTCACCCGCCGCGGCCGCGAAGGATTTCTCGAACAATACGTGGAGCTCCACAAATCCTGTCGCGAGGCCCTCGAAGTCCAAACCGTGATCATGGAAGGCGACATGATCGCCGCCGAAATGTACACGGAGTTTCACTTCTTCAAGGACTACGAGAATTTCTCAGGCCGTTCGATGAAGGCCGGCGACGTCTACATCACCACAAATTGGTGCATCTACAAGTTAGAAAACGAGAAATTTAAACACATTCGTGTAGCCCACTTCCGCAAACACGACCCAAAATCCGCCCGCCTCTGACCTAATTCGCCGGCGTGATTACGCGGCTCCTCTGTCGCACCGCGCCAATCGTGGCGCTGCGAACGGCTTTCACGCGACCTGCCACCGCTCGATTTTGCATGGCTACATTCGCTGCCGTCGCCAGCGACGGACCGTCATTCACCTGCGCGCAATCCATCCGCAGCGTCCCGTGGTCGTTGAACACCAGCCCGTAGAATCGAAATGTGCCGCCCGGAGCCAGCGATTGCGAGTTGGGCAGTTGCGTGCTGCTGTCCACATACACCTCCATCTCGCCCGGGTCGTTTAGAAGCGTCGTCTGGCCGGCCTGCACCGCCAGCGTCGAAAACAAATCGTACGACGCGAGATTCACCGTATCGGTTCGCAGCCCTTGCTGGCCGGCGCATAAAAAAAAAGCGGGGAGCTTTCGCCCCCCGCTCGCCTGCAACCACGCCAACTCAAATCAGGGAATTAGCGACGGCCTCCCCCAAATCCTCCGCCGCCACGGAAGCCGCCGCCGTCGTGGAACCCGCCATCCGCATGCGCACCGCCGAATCCGCCCGCATGGTAGGCGCCGCCCGGCGCAAATCCTCCTCGCGGCCCGCCCCATGCGTGCGCGTAGCGTTGCGGCGCCACGGAGTGCGGATCGAAGTGATGATCGTAGTGGTAACCGCCGTAATACCGTCCGCCGGACCAGCCGAATCCACCGTAGAAGAACGGCGGGTAGAATCCCCATCCAAACGGGCTATAGAAAATCCCGTCGCCCGGAATGAACGTGTATCCCGCAAACCACGGATCCCAATACCACCCAGCTCCGTACCACGGGCCGTAGCCGATGCCGGCGTAGTATTCCGGCGCGATATCGGCGTTGGCCTGTGCGACGTAGGACGATCGCAAGCTGCTCCACTGGTATAAATCGTCCTCGCTGGCTTCCTTGTTGAACCCCACCGCCTTCAGCGTCGGATTCGTCAGCGTCACGTCGTGCCCGCCGTCGATCGTCACGCGGCGGTCGGCTTCCTGCAGCTCCGCCTTTCCGCTGAAGACGCGCACATCGCCGGTGTCCGCATTAAAATTATAAAACCCATCCTTCACCAGCCGCGTCTTCGAACTGCCTTCATCCACAATCAACCGGTTCTGCGGATGAATAGTCGCCACCTCCACGGTCGCTTCGCCTCGATCGATCGCCACTTCGGTGTCCGTCAGATTCGGCGAAATCATCTCCACCGCGCTTTGATCGCCCACTCTCAGAAACACGCCCGGCGTCAGCAGCACTTCCGCCTTTCCCTGCCCGGTCGTCAGAGTCTGCTGCGGCGCCAACACCGCCGACCCGATCGACTTCGCGCTCAGGGTCTGCGAACCGATCGAAACCTGCCCTTCCACATAATTTACCGTTCCCGGAGATGCCGTCTTCGGCGGCTCGCTCGCCCCCACGAACGGAGCGCACCATGCGATCGCCAGAAACGCGCGTCCCAGGATATTGATTCCGTGTCGAGTCATGGACCTGGCCCTCCTTCTCCCACACTCCATTAGATGAGGATCGGTCGGGTGAAGATTCTTCGTAACCTATTGATTATAAGCGGTATAAGTTTCAGATTGCGTCCGCGCGGATCGTGTGTTAGTTTTCAGCGAACAAAAGGCGAAATGCCGCAGCGGGGCGAAAGCCTGCGCATTCGGCTTGATCCGTCATCGGAGGCGCAATGGCAGCATCCGCGCAAAGCTTGGCTCGCAGGCCTCATGGCACGCTTGAGACGGTCCAGGAGGCGCTCGGCTGTCTTGCCGGCCGCTACCGCACGGACGAAGTCCTGACCTACATCAAACACATCCCCGCGCGGGAAGCCGAATTCCGCCCGGTGCCCCCGTGGGTTCGCCCCGAGCTCGCCGCCGCCTACCGCGCCAAAGGAATCGACCGCCTCTATTCGCACCAGGCCGCCGCCGCTGAGCTCGCCCGAGCCGGAAAAGACTTCGTCGTGGTCACGCCCACGGCTTCCGGCAAAACGCTCTGCTACAACCTCCCGGTCCTTAACGAAATTCTCGCCAACGCAGACACGCGCGCTCTCTACCTCTTCCCCACCAAAGCACTCGCCCAGGACCAGCTCACCGAGCTGCACGACCTCGCTACGCGTCTCGAGGATCCGTTCGGCGTCTTCACCTACGACGGCGACACGCCCAGCGACGCCCGCAAAGCCATCCGCGAGCGCGGCCACGTGGTCCTCACGAATCCCGACATGCTCCACACCGGCATCCTGCCGCACCACACCAAATGGACGCGCCTGTTCGAGAACCTGCGCTACATTGTGCTCGACGAGCTGCACACCTATCGCGGCGTCTTTGGCAGCCATCTTGCCAACGTGTTGCGCCGCATCGCGCGCATCGCGAATTTTTACGGCTCGCGCCCGCAATTCATCTGCTGCTCGGCCACCATCGCCAATCCCGGCGAGCTAGCCGCCCAGTTGATCGCGCGCAACGTGGAAACCGTCGAGGAAAACGGTGCGCCCGCCGCCGAAAAGCTCTTCGTTTTCTACAATCCGCCGATGATCAACAAAAATCTCGGCATCCGCCGCAGCTATCTCACGGAAACCACCCGCGTCGCCAGGGAATTGCTCGCGCGGAAATTGCAGACCATCGTCTTCGCGAATAGCCGATTGCATACGGAGGTGCTGCTCACCTATTTGCAGCAGGCGAATCCTGCCACGCCCGGCGGCGCTGAACCGATTCGCGGCTATCGCGGCGGCTATCTTCCCGGCGAGCGGCGCGAAATCGAGCGCGGCCTACGCGAAGGCCGCGTCCGCGGCATCGTCGCCACCAATGCGCTGGAGCTCGGCATCGATATCGGCTCGCTCGACGCCTGCGTCATGGCCGGTTATGCCGGGTCGATCGCGTCCACCTGGCAGCGCGCCGGCCGTGCCGGACGCCGCAGCGGCACCTCCTGCGCCGTGCTCGTCGCGTCATCCGCGCCACTCGATCAGTTCATCGTGCAGCATCCGGATTACTTCTTCGGCCGCTCGCCCGAGCACGCCTACGTGCAGCCCGATAATCTCGAAATCCTCGTCAATCATCTGAAATGTGCCGCGTTCGAGTTGCCTATCGCGCCGGATGAGAAATTCGGCGCGGTCGACATTCAAGATTTGTGCTCCCGCCTCGCCGAGGCAGGGTTTCTGCATCGCAGCGGCGCGAACTGGCACTGGGTGCAGGAAGCCTACCCGGCGGATACCGTCAGCCTTCGCTCCGTCACCAGCGACAATTTCGTGATCATCCTCGGCTCAGCCGAAGACGACGGCAACACCGAAGGCGCGAAAAAAGGCGCCCCGCAGGTAATCGGCGAAGTGGATTTCTCCTCCGCGCTCACCACCGTGCACCCGAAAGCGATCTATCTGCACCAGGGCCAGCAATACCACGTCGACCGACTCGATTTCGACCAGCGCAAGGCCTACGTCCGGCGCGTCAACATCGAGTACTACACCGACGCCATCCGCTACACGCAGGTCCGCGTCCTCGAAATCGCCGAAGAATCCCGCATTTCCGCATCCGCTGCGTCCTGTGCTTCCCGCGCCCACGGCGACGTCCTCGTGCGATCCCAGGTCATCGGCTTCAAAAAAATAAAATTCTTCACCAACGAAAATGTCGGCGACGGCAAACTCGAGCTCCCCGAAAACGAAATGCACACGACCGCCTTCTGGCTCACACTGAGCCGCTCGCTGGTCACGTCGCTGCCCTTCGCGCTCTCCGAACGCCAGAGCGGCATTTTCGGTCTGCTCTACGCGCTGGAATCCATGGCTTCGCTGCTCCTGATGTGCGACCGCCGCGACCTCGGCACCGCCGTCGGAGAACGTCCCTCAACGCCGGGCGTCGAAACCGAATGGCAGGACCCCTCAATCGCGCGAACCGACGCCGAAGAAACAAAGGAATATTTCGAGCCGAATCTCTATCTCTACGACGCCTACCCCGGGGGCATCGGCTTCAGCGAGCCGCTGTATCACGTCCACGAACTCCTGCTGCAAAAAACGCGCGAACTAATCTCCGGCTGCCCCTGCGACAAAGGCTGCCCCTCCTGCGTAGGACCAGCAGGAATGAATTCCGAGCGCACGAAAGAAGCCGCCCTCGCAATCCTGAGCCATCTATGCGCCTAGTTCCCAGGCCTCACTGCATTTCACTCGACCGTCAGGGGCATCGGCCTTGAGCGCCTCGAGCATTCTCGGACGCCTGAAGGCGCTTCGGCCCGCTTCCGGTGAGCCTACGACCACGTCTGAAGCGCGCGGGCGCGCCCCGGAAATACCGGAAGGCGCCGAGCGCCTGGTCAGGTTGCTCGAAGCGAACATCCACGCCAACGAATTCGGCGAATACGTCGCTCTGCGCAAATGGTATGCGGAGCCTGTCACGGACGCTCCCGGCCTGGGCGCTCCAGAAGGCGAACTGGATCCCGCGGCGCTGCAACTACTCGCGCCGAATGCCTCGCGCGAAATCGCCGATCCCCGCCAATGGCTTTTCCTCGACACGGAAACCACCGGCATCACCGGCGGCACCGGGACCTACGCGTTCATGGTCGGCCTCGCCTGGTGGGACGCCGGCGGCCTGGAGGTCGAGCAGCTTTTCATGCGCGACTACAGCGATGAACACTCGCTGCTCGTCGCGCTCGCCGAACGCATCGTCGAGCGCCCCATCCTCGTCACCTTCAACGGAAAATCCTTCGACTGGCCGCTGCTTGAAACGCGCTACCGCATGACGCGCTCGATCCGCCCGCCCACTCTGCGCGCACACCTGGATTTCCTCCATCCCGCGCGAAATCTCTGGCGTCTGCGCATCGGTTCCACGCGCCTGGCTGAACTCGAGTTGAAAGTTCTCGGCTGGAATCGCGGGTCGGACATGAATTCGTGGATGATCCCCCAGCTGTACTTCGACTATCTTCGCGGCGGCCCACCCGAACCCCTGCTTCCGATCTTCCACCACAACCAGATGGATCTGCGCGGCCTCGCCGCACTCGCCGCGCGAACCCTGTCGCTGCTCGCGAATCCTGAAGAGCATGGCCACGACGGCCTCGAGCTTTTCGGCCTCTCTCGCATCTGCGAACGCCGCGGCGAATCCGCGCGCGCTCGAAAACACTACGCGCAGTCGATCGATCGCGATCTCCCGGCTGAAACCGACCGCGCCGCCCGCAGCTCGCTCGCGCGCCTCGCCAAGCGCGATGGCGATTTTGCGCTGGCGCTCAAGCTGTGGGAAGAGATGCTCGGGAATTCGCGGGAGGGATTAGAAGCCTACGAACAGCTCGCAATCTACTACGAGCATCGCGCCCGCGAGCCGCATCGCGCCGCAGCGCTCGCGAAAAAAGCGCTGCTTGAGCTGCGCAATGCCAGCCACCTGGGCACCATCGCGGCCGGTGTCTATCGCGAGCGACGCATCCGCCTCGAACAGCGCCTCGCCCGCCTGGAACGCAAATCCCCGGGCGGCTTACTTGCTCCCGGCGCTGCTGAATCGCGACAGGATTCCGATGAATCCAATCCCGATCGGCCAAAAGGGGAAAAATTCCATGCCGGAACGGGATAGTGTGGCAGCGCAACTGGCGAGAATATCGCCCCTGGAGACTCAACCTGTGAACGCGATCAGCGATCCCTACCTTCGAGAGCAGCTCGAAAAGCGACGCGACAGTCTCAAGGTGGCGATCTCAACGATTCCCGTGACCGACGATTCTTCCCAATCCGCGCCTTTTCTCAAGCTTCTGGACGACGTCGAAGAGGCGCTGCGCCGCATGGACGGCAGCAGCTACGGCCTGTGCGACGTCTGCCACGATCCGGTCGAAAAGGATCGCCTGCTCGCCGATCCCCTCCTCCGTCTGTGCCTCGATCACCTCACCAGCGAAGAGCAGCGCGCGCTCGAGCGGGATCTGGAGCTTGCGTCGCGAGTGCAGCAGGGATTGCTCCCGCCATCCAACGTCCACGTCCGCGATTGGCGCGTGTACTACTTTTACCGGCCTGCGGGGATCGTCAGCGGCGACTATTGCGACCTGATCCAGGGTCCGGGCGAGAATTCGAAATTGATTTTTCTGCTGGGCGACGTGAGCGGCAAGGGAGTCGCCGCGTCGATGCTGATGACCCATCTGCACGCGATGTTTCGCGCGCTCGCGGGCATCGGGCTCGAGCTCGACGCCCTGCTCGAAATGGCCAATCGCATGTTTTGTGAGAGCACCATCGCCGGCCAATTCGCCACGCTCGTCTGCGGACGCGCCGGCCGTTCCGGCGAAATCGAAATCGCCAGCGCGGGCCATTTCCCGATCCTGCTGACTTCGAAAAATGGTGTCACGCATCTGGAGGCGACCGGATTGCCGCTGGGATTGTTTTCGACAAGCCGGTATTCCGTACACCGTGCGCGCCTTGAGCCCGGCGACAGCCTGCTGCTCTACACCGACGGAATTTCCGAAGCGCGAAACGGAGCGGGCGAAGATTTCGGTCTCGAAGGCCTTTCGCGCGCCGCCGCCGACCGTTACGGCCGGGAGCCGAAGGATTTCGTCACCGCGTGCCTGGCGGATGTGGAAAAGCACTGCGCCGGCGGCCACCAAACCGACGATCAGACGCTCATGGTAATTCAGCGAGCCGGCGTCGCCGAAACTGCCTTCAACGATTGAGAGCGAGATGATTCGCCAGGCTCGCGCGTGGAGTTTACGCGGGTGCTTTGGCAGCGCGTTCGACGCCGATGTGGGTCGAGCGGTGCTCAAAGACGCGCGCTCCGGAAATCGCAGAAGACCGGAGCAGCTGTTCCAGCTCCGGCACGGTGTAAGCCGCGCGCACCGAATCGCGGTAAAGCCGCAGCATTTCACCGGAGTAATTGCGTCCGTGCCAGCGGACGTGCAGCGGATAAGCGAGGCGACCGGGACGGCGCAGGTCACGCAGCAGAATCGCTCCGTCTTCCGTGGCCAGCCGCCCCATTTCCGAAAGCACGTTTGCCGGCTCGGACAGGTGATGCAGCACCGAATTGCACATCACCAGCTCGAAGCTCTTGTCGGGAAATGGCAGTCGGTTTCCGTCGGCCAGTTCGAATGTAACGCGGTGACCCGGCCCATCGCCTGCCGCAGCAAGATTCGCTCGCGCCTGCCCGATCATTCCCGGCGAGCGATCCACACCACTCAGCGTCCATCCCGGCAACCGCCGCGCAAGCTTGATCGCGATTTGACCCGGCCCGGTGCCGATATCAAGCGCGCGGCCCTGGTTACAGCCTTCGACCAGGCGCACGGCGTGCTCGATCAGCGTGTTATCGATCTTGTCGAGATGAGCCTGGGCCGCCGCGGATGCATAGGCTTCGACCTCGCCCGAATCGTCCATCACCTCCGGTTCGGGAACGCGCGGAAGATCGAGGAACGCCATCCCGGAATACTATCGCGAGGCGAGGATGGCCGTTTCGGGAATTTGCGCCCTCGAAGGAGACGGCTCTTCCGCCGGCCCGGGAGCGGCCGGCCAGTCCATCGCGCGATTGATGCCTTCGAACGTCTGCCGCGACGCGCCTTCGACCGTCAGACACTGCCGACCCATGCAGCGGAGGAAGACTCCGCCGGCCGGCGTATCGAACTGGAAAAAATTCGGGCGCCGGAAAAGTTTCGTGCGCTCGGAATATTTCATCTCCAGCGCTTCACTGTACTGGCCGAAATAGCGCGCGGCATCGTCGTCGGTTTCGAGCGCCAAGATCCACACCAGTTTCAGATTCTTGGTTTTCGGATCTTCGAAGACGGCGTAGCGGTCGCCGTCCCACGTGGGCGAAATGGCCTTCGCGCGATCTTCATCGAGAAATTGCTTCAAGACTTCTTCGACGCCGAATTGGCCCATCACATTTTCTTCCAGCAACTTCCAGTCCGCGGGCGCGACGCCGTTCCAGGCCGGCAGGGTTACCTTCGCGGGACCGACACCCTTCAGGTAGAACTCCGGCTCCATGATCTGCTGGGTCGAAACGGGCGGATTCTCAAAGATCAGGTGCAGGTCCTGCCAGCCGGAATGCGCCTTCAGGAAGGCTTGCGAAAACGACGTGCCGGCGAGGTAAGGAAAAAGCAGCGAATCGCGGATCACCAGCGGCGCCTTCGCGAGCTTCGAATCCTTGTCCATTTCTTCGACCGCACCGGGGCGAATGAGGGCGGAGACGTCGCCGATTTCGCGGACGCTCAGATGCTCATCGCGCAGCGAGTAATCAAGCATCGCGGCGAGGGCGGTGCCTTCGCTGACGGAATCGCGCGCCAATTCCGCGTCGTCATTGGGCCGCGCGGCCTTGATCCAGGGGTCCACGTTGAAGGACTGATCTTCGAGCGCGTGCGTGAGCTCGTGGGACATCACGTCTTTCTGCTCGTCCGACGGGATCCAATCGGCGATATAGAACTCCTTGGCCTTCGGATCGTAGAGGCCGGCGACCTGCTCGGTGAGAACGTCGAGCATGAACGCGTCGAGCGGAAAATCCTTGGGGATCAATCCGAAAGCTTCCAGAGACTTGTCGTCGGCGTATTTTTGCGCGTCGTTTTTGTCTTCCTTGTCCGCCTCAATGAGGTACGCGCGGATTTCCTGCTTGGAGCGGAGGCTCTTCTTCAGCGGCTCTTTGATCGGGAGGTGCAGGATCACGCTCATCTGTTTGAGCACTTCATCGGCGGCCGCCAGAAATGCGGGATTTTGCGCTGCCGCGGCAGCCGCTTGCGTGGCGGGTTTCGTCGCGGCCGGCTCCGGCGGCGACACGGTCTGGCCCGCGGCCAACACGCCGAACGCGAGCACCGCGAGCAAACAGGCGATTCGCTTCATTCGTGGCTCCCAAGGATTAGACGCTCGATCGAGAATAACAGGTTTTCCGCTGTGCTCGATTTTCGAAGAAATTTTCGCCGGGGATTCGATCGGATAGGGGGGCTGGGACCACCTCGTGGCTTGAAAAGGGGTGCAGCAAGTAGGTCCTTTCCGACAAAATCCAAGTCAACCGCCACTGGCATTCGACGAGGAAGACCATTACGAGCGGGAGAAGCTTGAGACCGGTGCCGTGAGGACGGACTGGACGATCCTGCAGAACTCTTCGACCGGGAAGGGCTTGGCCAGCACGGGACAACCCGAGTCGCGAAGGATACGCGCGGCCGAATCGCCGGCATTCGACGCGGTGAAGACGACGCGCGCCGACAGATCGGGACGATTCTCCTTGATCCATTGGAACAAACCGGCGGTCGAAGTCTTCCCGGGGAGATTGGCGTCCGTGACCACAGCGTCCACGGAATTGTGGCTCAGAGTTTCGATCGCCTCCTCGGCCGAGTGCGCGATTCGAACCACCGCACCGCTCGACAGCAAGACCTCCTGTTCGAGCAACAGCAGAGATTCCTCGCGGTCGACCAAAAGAATCGTTCCGGAGACCGAAAGATCTCGAGGGGAAGCCGGTTCGCTGGACGACGCCGAAGTCTCCTGCGAGAGCGGCAGCGTAACGACGAACGAAGCGCCGCGCGGAGGCGCGTTGCGAACCTGGATTTCGCCGCCGTGCTCCTTCACAATTCCGTAGCAGATGCTCAGGCCCAGGCCGGTGCCTTTGCCAACCGGTTTCGTAGTGTAAAACGGGTCGAAAACCTTGTGCGGGTTGGTGACGCCGCGGCCGCTATCGGTGATTTCGACACGCAGGCGGGAGCCATCGCCTTCTGTGCGAATCCAGATTTCGCCCGAGCCACCCTTTTCCTGAACGGCATCAACCGCGTTGTTCAGCAAATTCAGGAAAACCTGTTCGAGCTGGTGGAAATCGCCGGCGGTTGCGGGCAGGTCGGGATCGAATTCGCGGTGAATCGCGATGTCGTGAATCTTCATGTCGAATTCGCGAAGCACCAGCGTGGCCTCGAGTATCTGATTGAGTTGAACGGGCGCACGATGGGGCTTCTGCTGCCGCGCGAAGCTCAGCAGATTCTGCACGATATGATGGGTGCGCTGCGCCTGTTTGTAGAGTTTTTCAAGGTAGTCCGCGCCGCGGCCCTGGACGAATTCCTCGGATTTGAGCAACTGGCTGTAGCCCAGGATCGCGGTGAGCGGATTATTCAACTCGTGCGCCACCCCGGAGATCAGTTGCCCCACGGCAGCCATTTTCTCGCTCTGGAGCAGCTGTTCCTGCGTGCGGCGCAGCGAATCGTAGGCCTCGCGGGTTTTTTCGAGCAGCAGTGACTTGTCGATGGTGGTGGCGATCTGGTTGCCAACGGCCGAAAGCAGATTCAATTCGGCGGTGGCGAAGGGCCGCGGATCGCGGTTGCCCACCACGAGTATTCCCATGATGCGATCCTTGGCCCACAGGACAATGACTTGCGATTCCTGAATTCTTTCCTTGTGGTGCAGCTCGCGGATTTCTTCAGGCAGCGCAGGCAGCGCCCCCGATAGCAGTGTCGCTCGCGCCTGACGAATCTGATCGAGCAGGGTTTTGGAAACCTGCATGGCGAGATTCCGCCGGGCGGATTCGGTTTCGTAGCCGACAGCTGCCGTGCGCTTCAGGACGCTCGTGGCCTGATCCAGAATGTAGACCGACGCGGCGCTTACGGAGAAAAGCTCGGTGATTTTGAGCAGCGCAGCAGTGAGACCGTCCTCGAGCGCAACGGCTTGTCCCAGCACTTCGCCGATGGCGTTGAGCGCGAGCAGCGCGCGATTGCGACGGCGCATTTCGATTTCCGCCTGCTTCTGATCGGTGATATCGATCAGAAAGCCCTGGTAGGCGACGACTTTGCCCGCGTCGTCGCGGGTGGCGAAACTCGATTCGTGAGCGGTGCGAACCTCTCCGTCGCGGCGCAGAAACTGGAATTCAAAATCGATGACCTCGCCGTATTCCTGGAGCAAACGCTGGCGGCGTTCGCGATCGGCGGAATCGACATAGAGCTGCGCGTGAAGATCGGCCTGGAGCAGATCGTCGTGGGATTCAAATCCGAGAATACGCATGAAGGCGTCGTTGAAATCGACGAACTGGCCCTCCGGCGTAGAGACAAACACTCCCTCCTGGATTTTCTCGAAGAGCGTGCGGAATTTGTTTTCGGCCTGGCGGCTGCTCGTAAAATCCTTGAGCACGTGGATGGTACCCAAGCGCCCGCCTTCGGAATTGTGCAGTGCCGAATCGGTTGCCAGAAAGTATCCGTTGAACGACGGATCGAGCATGTCAGTTTTTCCCGAGGCTCCCTCGCAATAAGGGCAGCGCGACCAAGGCACCACGCTTCCCTGCCGGAGAACATCGCGCACAAAGCGCGTAGTGAGCGCGTCCGGCGTGGAATTGAGCTTCTCGGCGAGAGGCCGATTGACGCGAATGATGCGCCCGTCGAGTGCGTGAACCAAAATCAAA
>DATNKM010000117.1:0-13397 GCA_035603395.1 Candidatus Acidiferrales bacterium | reverse complement strand
CACGGTGGGATTCCTGCGCGATCTTCCGCCCGATTTGATCGCCGCGTTTCGCGCCACGCTTGAGGAAGTGCAGGAAGCGGCGCTGATCGTGCACGTCACCGATATTTCCAATTCTCATCACGCCGAGCAGGACGAGGAGGTGCTGAAAGTCCTGCGCGAATTGGGAGTGGAAGACCGGCCGCGCCTTCACGTCCTGAACAAGACGGACCGCCTGAGCGCCGAAGATCGAAAACTGCTGATGCGATCGAACGGCAACGGTCAGGCCAATGTTTTCACTTCCGCCGCGACCGGCGAGGGTCTGGAAGAACTGCTCGTCCACATCGATGCCGCCATGCCCGTCGACCCGATGGTGAAACTGAAGCTGCGCATGCCGCTCGCCGATGGCCGGCATCTTTCGCTGGTGCAGGCGCGCGGGCGCGTGTTGAACTCGGAAGTTGTCGATGGGCACTTCCTTCTCGATGCGGAAGTGCCGCAATCCACCGCGCGCCGGCTGCAGGAATTCGTCCTCGAATAACTTTCAGTCCAGCCTTCCCCCCTGGTCGACTGGCTGGCAAGTCGTTTCTGGCGCTCGCCCATCTCGTTGTTCGCTTCATTAGCCCACGTGCAGCAGGTGATCAAGCTCAGCGGGGCCGCCGGCTCCAGCGCCGCCGACGGTTACCAGGTCACCGCCGTTCTTTCGGGAGTCAGAAAGCACGCCGCCAAATCATGCCGTCGCATTCGTGCTTCCCCCAGCCGACTTCCGCAAACGCATCCCTGTAATAGCCAGTCCAGGCATTAGGGGAAACGGGCCGGGCGCGGCCTGCGGCTGGCCCGCGAATGTGATCTCGGCACCCGCGCAGTGGAAATCCCTGTGGAAAAGCAGCCGCGGTTTGAGGTTCGTTCGTGTCCCGATGGGAAGGCTGTATTTGCGATGGATTTCGTGTGGTCGTCCTTAACTTATTTAAAATATTAGAGATAGAAGATCGCAAATCGAGCGGCCGCAGTTGCACAATTCTAGGGCAGGTCGATAATGGCCGTTCCGGAATTTGCACAGGTTTGAGGCATGGGCGCTCGCTAAGAGTTACTACCAGCGGGGTTTGCCTTTAGCGCCACCCACTCAACCGCGGCAAAATACTACCTTGTGCGGTTCACTGAAAAGCCGGTACGGTTGACTCGGTCAAGGGTGGAGTCTATATTCAAGTGGCGTTGGTAGCCCGTGGCGGGCTCCGTCGAGTCTTGGCCGAGACTGAAATGAACCTGCCGAACAGTTTGACGGTTCTGCGAATCTTCTTTGTTCCGCTCCTGGTTGTCGTCTTGTTGACTCGCCAGCCGAATTGGAATTTCTGGGGACTTCCGTTTCATTTCGAAGTTTGGGGCGTTTTGATTTTGCTGGTCGCGGCGGCCACGGATGCGGCCGATGGATACATTGCGCGCAAAAGGCGCGAAATCACAACGCTGGGAATTCTGCTGGATCCGGTTGCGGATAAGCTGTTGATTATCGCCGCGTTCATTCCACTGGTCGAGATGCATCTGGTGCAGGCGTGGATGGTTGTCATCATCGTGGGGCGCGAATTTATGGTGATGGGGTTGCGCGAAATCGCGTCCGTGGAAGGCCTGGTGATTCCCGCGAATGCTCTGGGCAAGACGAAAATGATTTTGCAGGTAATGGCCGGCTGCACCATCATCCTCACGGCGAATCATCCGGCGCTGAAGAACGTGGGTCTGGTGCTGCTCTGGCTGGTCGTGCTCAGCGCGGTGGCTTCTGCGATCCACTATTTCCAGATGTTCTGGAGTCAAATCAATTTCCGCTTTCAGGAACGGCGCCGGCGCAGCGTGCTGTTGGTCGAAGCGAAAGACAAACCACAGGATGTTCTCTCCCGGTAGTCTCGATAGGAAACTCCTTTTGGAAATCGCGCGGGAAGCCCTGCATGCAGGTGTCGAAGGCCGTGAATCGCTCCAAAATCCGCCGTCTGACGCGGCGCCTCAATCGACCGGCGTGTTCGTGACGCTGCGCAAGCGCGGACGCCTGCGCGGCTGCATCGGCCAGGTCGGCGCGGGGCAATCGCTCGCGCAGGCCATAGCCCATTGCGCAAAAGCAGCGGCGCTCGAGGATCCGCGGTTCAATCCGGTGCTGCCCGAAGAGCTCCCGGAAATCGAAATCGAGATTTCTGCGCTTTCACCTCTCCAGCAGATTGCGCCGGAGCAAATCGAGGCAGGTAGGCACGGTCTGATGGTGAGCCGCGGATCGCAGCGCGGATTGCTGTTGCCCCAGGTGGCGACCGAAATGCACTGGACAGCGCGGCGATTTCTAGAAGAAACGTGCCTCAAGGCCGGCTTCGACCCCAACGCGTGGCGCGAACCGGAAACGGAAATTCAGGGTTTCACGGCGGAAGTGTTCAGCGAATCCGAAATTCACTCGGAAAAATTGCCCGGCCCGGGCGGCCGGGCAAAATCCCGCTATTCGATTTCGACGTAATCGCCCGGATAAATTTCCCGCAAGCTGAACGTAATCAGCACGGTCGAGGAGTTAGGTCCGGTTCGCAGCACAATTCCCTCACCGACGTCCTCTCGCGGGGTGTTGGCCCAATTATATTTCTTGGAGACCGCGCCGAAGCCGTAGATCCCCGCGTCCGGAACCGCGTCGCCCTGCTCCATATCAAAGGAGTAGCGCGGCGTCTGATAATTCGTCTCGTGTTGCGTGCCATGGAAGCGGAATACGCGGAAATAGTCTCCGACCTTTACGTTTTGCGAGGAGCCCAGGTTCACGTAGACAATGTCATTGTTGCCGGACTGAGCTTGGAATTTCTTGCCGGTAATGATCATGGCCATGGGCTTGCCGTCCGACGGAGTAAAGCGGTCAAAGTTGTTCTCGGGTCTGAGCGGCGGCACAGGACGCGGCGAGAACGGCAACACGATGTCGCCGCGCTGCAAATAGTCGCATTCATGTTCGACCTGTCCGATCGACACACCCTGGCGCGCACTAATCACCTTTATGCGGCCTTCGTCTTCCCAAACCGTACCCATCTTATGAAGGATGGACCACTCCCACTTCGTCCATTCGATGCCGTAGGGATCCTTCAGCGGGCGAATCACGGAAAACTCGTCGCCCGGCTTCACTCCCTGATCCGAACCCTTGTTGACATAGACGTAGTCGCCTTCGTTGAAAATGATCTTGGTGTTCGACTCTTCCCCGGTAATCAGGATGGTGTCGCGCGGCACCGCTTCCGTCGTAACGACTCCCGAGCAGTAGATATCGCTCGCTTGAGGGACGGCGGGCGCTACGTCCTGCGCCGAGGCGGCGATCCCGGAGAGTCCCAAAAATAGACCTGCAAGGACAATTTTCCCACGCATCACACTCGCTCCTTATGGAAACCCGTCGCGCCTGAGAGCAGGCGCCAGCCCATGGATCGACTCTAATCAAGGCCTCCGGGGCCGTCAAGACAATGGTCTGCCGGGCTTTACA
Organism: Candidatus Acidiferrales bacterium; assembly: GCA_035603395.1. GTDB lineage: Bacteria > Acidobacteriota > Terriglobia > Acidiferrales > UBA7541 > Palsa-295. The sequence goes on along the minus strand of DATNKM010000117.1, from coordinate 9,955 downwards.
CATTGTGCACCGCATGGTAGAAGCAAGAACCCGCTCGTCTGCGGCGGATCCGGGTGCAGCCGGAAACCTCCGGAAAAGACTGGAAATAAAGGATGTTAGCGCGAGACAAGGTGTGCGCCGTGGTGGCGGCGCTCGATGCGGTATCCATGCGAAAGCAGCTTGCGCGGGCGCTTCAGGCGACACGCACCATTGAGTTACGGCTTGACTGGCTTTCCGATGACGCCGAAATTGCCAAATTCCTGAAGTACTTGTCGACTCGCTCAACGAAGGCCACGTTGATCGCAACCTGTCGCCGTCGCGAAGCGGGAGGACGATACGCGGGCACGATCGCCCAGCAGCTCGTGCACTTGGCGGAGGCCATCAGGGCCGGATGCGAATGGTACGATTTCGAGATTGAAACGTTGAGAAAATGCCCGCGAGAACTCGTCGATGTCCTACTCGGCGACGGCAAGCAGCTGGCGTCCGCGCATTTCTTTCGCGGCCTGCCGAAGAGCCTTCCGCGCGTCGCCGTGGAATTGACCGCGCGCCGGCCGGACGCCATCAAGATTGCGGCGCATTGCGATTCGCTCGCTCAGGCTCGCAGGTTGCTTGACTTCGGCCGTAGCCGTCGCCATGTAGTTGCGATTCCGATGGGCGATGTCGCATTGCCGGCGCGATTCTTGGCACTGCGCGCGAAGCGGGCATTTGCGTATGCGCCGGTTGAAAATGCCACGGCACCGGGCCAGATTTCGCTCGATGCCATGAACCGCGTGTATCGCGCCCATCGTTTCGACGCACGCACGCGCGTGTACGGCGTAGTCGGAAATCCAATCGGACATTCGCTTTCACCCACGATGCAGAATGCGGGATTTGCCGCGCGCCGGATGAACGCCGTGTATCTGCCGTTCCTGGTGCGCGAGCTGCGCGATTTTCTGGAGTCGATCGAACCGCTGGGCATGGCCGGCTTCAGCGTGACCCTGCCGCACAAGGAGCGAATCCTCGACGAACTGGAGGGCTGCGATCCGCTGGCGCAAAAAATCGGCGCGGTTAACACGGTGATCGTGCGTGGCGGCGGCCGGCTCTACGGCTACAACACGGATTACGTGGGGGTACTGCAATCGCTCGAGCGCAGGATGCCGCTAGGCGGCTGCCGCGTCCTCATCATCGGAGCAGGTGGCGCGGCAAGGGCCGTTGCCTTCGCGCTGACCGAAGCTGGCTCCGCCGTTTGCGTATGGGCGCGGCGGGCAGCTCGCGCGAAATCTCTGGCGCGGGCCGTCGGCGGAGAAGCGGTCGCGCGGCCGCGTCTGCGCCGCGAGTTTTTCGACGCGATCGTCAACGCCACGCCGGTCGGGATGTACCCACACGGCGGCGAATCGCCGCTCGATGCGCGCGAATTGAATTGCCGGCTGGTATTTGACACCATTTACAGGCCGCGAAAGACGCGCCTGCTGCAACTGGCCGAGCGCCGCGGCATCGACACCGTTTCGGGAGTGGAAATGTTCCTAGCCCAGGGCACGGCGCAGTGGGAAATCTGGACCGGCGAGCGCGCGCCCGTGGCGGCGATGCGCCGCTCCGTGGAAGCCGCGCTCGGGCGCGAGGAAACGAAGGCCCACAGCAGCCCAAAGAAGCGGACACGTCGATGATCCAGCCCGATTTCAAGTCGTTTTCGAAGCTCGCCCGGCAGGGAAATCTCGTGCCGGTCTACGAGATGTTCACCGCCGACCTCCTTACGCCCGTGGGAGCCTACCTGCGCATCGCGCGTGACGCGAAATACTCCTTCCTGCTCGAAAGCGTCGAGGGCGGCGAGACGATCGCCCGCTACACGTTCGCCGGCGCCCATCCCAGTGAGGTTTTTCGCGCCCGCGGCCGAACCTGCACGCTCGAGCGCGGCGATACCAAAACGCAATCCGACGAAGATCCCGTCGAGCGCCTCCGCAGGCTCGCGCGGCGCTATCGTCCGGTGCGCGTGCCGGGCCTGCCGCCGTTTGTCGCCGGCGCCATCGGCTATTGCGCCTACGATATGGTCCGGCTCGTCGAGAAAATCCCCGACACGGGCCGCGACGATTTGCATCTCGACGACTGCGCGATGATGTTCTACCTCGGCGTGCTCGCCTTCGATCACGTGCAGCATCGCGTCTGGGTGATCCAGAACGTCTTCACCGACGCCACCGGCACGCTGCGCGAAAAATACGACGCGGCCGTGGCGGAAATCCGGAAGACTCGGAAACTACTCGAAGGTCCGCTGCCGAAGCAGGTGCCGGCGAAGGCGCAAGGCAAGCTGCGCGTACGCTCGAATATGACGAAGGCCAAGTTCGAGGGCGCGGTGAAGAAAGCGAAGTCCTACATCCGCGCCGGCGACGCGTTTCAGATCGTCGTGAGCCAGCGCTTCGAGGCGCAGACGCAGGCCGAACCGTTTGAAATTTATCGCGCCCTGCGGGTCGTGAATCCCTCGCCGTATCTTTATTTCCTCAAGCTCGACGACGTCTCTGTCGTGGGCAGCTCGCCGGAAATGCTGGTCAAGGTCCAGGAGCGCGAGGCCACCTATCGTCCGCTCGCGGGAACGCGTCCACGCGGCCAGACGGAAAAGGAGGACCGCGAGCTTGAAACCGCGCTGCTGGCCGATCCGAAGGAGCGGGCCGAACACGTCATGCTAGTCGATCTCGGGCGCAACGATTTGGGCCGCGTCTGCGAATATGGCTCCGTCAAGCCAGAGAGGCTGATGTTCGTGGAGCGCTATTCGCACGTGATGCACATCGCCTCCAGCTTGCGCGGCCGGCTGCGCGACGACGTTGATTGCTTCGACGCGTTGATGGCCTGCTTTCCTGCCGGCACGCTTTCAGGTGCCCCGAAGGTTCGCGCCATGGAAATCATCGACGAGCTGGAGCCCACGCGCCGCGGCATTTACGCCGGCGCGATTCTGTATCTGGATTTTTCCGGCAATCTCGATTCGTGCATCGGGCTGCGCACCTTGGTTGCGAAAAACGGCCGGGCGTACGTTCAGGCTGGCGCCGGAATCGTGGCCGATTCGGTGCCGGAGCGGGAATATGAGGAGTCCGCGAACAAAGCGCGCGCCGTGCTGAAAGCGCTCGAGATCGCGCATAATCAAGGAGCGGGTCGCGAGGGCTGATCCATGGCGCCAGGCCGGTTCAAACATGCTTCTGCTTCTCGACAACTACGATTCCTTCACCTATAACCTGGCCCAATATCTCGGCCAGATGGGACAGACGCTCGAAGTGCGCCGCAACGATCAGATTACTCTCGACGAAATCGAAATTTTGCAGCCGGAGCGCATCGTGATTTCACCCGGGCCCTGCACGCCCGCCGAAGCGGGGATCAGCGTGCCGCTGATCGAGCGATTCGCGGGAAAAATTCCAATCTTAGGCGTGTGCCTCGGTCATCAGGCGATCGGCGCGGCGTTCGGCGGCCGGGTGATACGCGCTCCGCAGGTGATGCACGGCAAAACCAGCGAGATCCATCACGACGGCAAAACGATTTTCCGCAGCTTGCCGCAGGATTTTCCCGCCACGCGGTATCACTCGCTGATCGTCGAACGAAAAACGCTTCCGCGCACGCTCGAAATTTCCGCCGAAACAGCCGACGGCACGATCATGGGCCTGCGCCATCGCAAAATGAAAGTAGAGGGCGTGCAGTTCCATCCCGAATCGGTGCTAACCGGCCCGGGTTTCAAACTTTTGGAAAATTTCCTCTGCGTTTGACGAGTTCGGGCACCGAAGGAAACTTATTCGCGCTGAGTAAACGCGACAAACGCATCGAGCTTTTCCCTCGCCGCCCCGCTGTCAATCGATTTGGCGGCCATGTCTACACCGTCGCGAAAATCCGCCGCCCGCTCCGCAGCCACCAGCGCGGCCGAAGCATTCGCAAGCACGATGTCCCGGTGCGGCGTGTGTTCGCGATAAAGCGGCGAACGCCCCAGAATCTTGTGAATGATCTCGGCGTTCTGCTGCGCGTCGCCGCCGCGGATCGAATCGAGCGGCGCACGGCTCAACCCGAAATCTTCCGGCGTCGCCCGGTAATTCTGCACCAGCCCGTTGCGCAGTTCCGAAACGCGCGTCTCTCCGGAAATGGAAATCTCATCCAGACCGTCCGCGCCGTGCACCACGAAAGCCCGGCGAACGCCGAGCTCGCCGAGAGCCAGCGCCATCAAATCGGTCACGCCAGCGTCATACACACCCACCACCTGTGCCGAGGCCGAAGCGGGATTCGTGAGCGGCCCCAGCAAATTAAAAATGGTCCGCGTCTTCAGCTCCCGCCGGGCGGCTATCGCATGGCGCGTCGCGGCGTGCAGGGCCGGCGCAAACAGAAAGCCGATACCGATTTCAGCCATCGACCGCACCACGCGTTCCGGCGGCAAATCGATGCGCGCACCAAGTTGCTCGAGCACATCTGCCGAGCCGCAGCGCGAACTGATCGAGCGGTTGCCATGCTTGGCCACGCGCACGCCCGCACCCGCCACCACGAATGCCGCGGCCGTCGAGATATTGAACGTGCCGGAAACATCGCCGCCCGTGCCGCACGTATCCACCAGCGCTTCGTCCGCCATCGAATGCCCGGGCGGAAATATCGGCGTTGCGTGCCGACGCATGCGGGTCGCGAAGCCCACCACTTCGTCAAGCGATTCGCCTTTGGCCCGCAGCCCGCTCAGCAGCGCGATAATCTCCGCGTCGCTCGCGCGACCGGCGAGGATCTCCCCCATCGCCGCGTCCGCCTCTGCGCGCGATAAGTCCTCTCCGGCTGCCACGATTTCAATCGCTTCCTGAATCATGGGAATTCGCTCGTTGTGACGGCGAGCAGTCTTTTTTTGCGCCGCGCCTGCGCCTTGCCCGGCTCGCGCGTTCCAAGTAAACTGGATCGCTTTCGACGAGCGTGAATTCTAGCATTAGTAAGGTAGGCTTCGGTTCCGTCGCGGCATCGCATGAAAATCCACGAATATCAGGCGAAGGCGATTCTGGCGAAGTTCGGCGTGGCTGTCCCGCGCGGCGAAGTCGTCTCGAAAAAAGACCAGGCTCGCGCCGTGGCTGAGCGCCTGGGCACGCCGGTTGTGGTCGTGAAAGCACAGATTCACGCGGGCGGGCGCGGCAAAGGTGGCGGCGTAAAGGTCGCGAAATCGGCTGAGGAAGCCGGAGCGTTCGCCGAGCGCATGCTTGGAATGAACCTCGTGACGGCGCAGACGGGTCCCGAGGGCCGCCTCGTCCGGCGCGTGCTCGTTGAAGAAGGCCTCGACATCCAGCGCGAAATCTACTTGAGCGTCCTCGTGGACCGCGCCGTCGCCGCTCCGGTTTTCATGGCCAGCACTGCCGGCGGCATGGAGATCGAGGAAGTCGCCAAGACGCATCCGGAAAAAATCCTGCGCGAGGCGATTCACGCCGAAGAGGGATTTCAGGCTTACCACGCGCGAAAGCTGGCCTTCGGCCTCGGACTGTCGCCCGAGCTGGTGCACGCGGCCGTGCCATTCATGACGGCGCTCTATCGCGCCTTCATTGAGACGGACTGCTCTCTGCTTGAAATCAATCCCTGCGTCGTCACGGGCGATGGCCGGCTTGTCGCGCTCGACGCGAAAATCAATTTCGACGACAACGCGCTCTATCGCCATCCCGAATTCAAGGAACTGCGCGACCTGGACGAAGAAACGCCGCTCGAAGTCGAAGCCTCGAAATACAAACTCAACTACATCAAGCTCGACGGCAACATCGCCTGCATGGTGAATGGGGCGGGCCTCGCCATGGCCACGATGGACATCATCAAGCTCAGCGGCGGCAATCCCGCGAATTTTCTAGATGTCGGCGGCGATGCGTCGGAAGAGCGCGTGAAGAATGCATTTCGCATATTGCTCAGCGATCCAAACGTGAAGGCCGTCTTCATCAACGTGTTCGGCGGAATCTTGCGCTGCGACATGCTCGCGAGTGGAATCGTCAGCGCCGCAAAGGAGTTGCGGTTCGAAGTGCCCGTGGTTGTACGCATGGAAGGCACCAACGTGCGCGAGGGCCAGGAAATCCTCCGCCATTCCGGCCTCAACTTTTCCGTCGCTGACGGAATGAAAGACGGCGCGGAAAAAGCCGTCGCGCTGGCGGGTGGCGCGCGATGAGCATACTCGTCGACAAGAAAACTCGCGTCATGGTGCAGGGTCTCACGGGCCGCGAGGGAAGTTTTCATTCGCAGCAGATGATTGATTACGGCACGAGAATTGTTGCCGGCGTGACCCCCGGTAAAGGCGGTACGAAGCATCTCGGTGTCCCGATCTTCGACACCGTCGCCGAAGCCGGGCGCGAGACCCATGCGACCGCCTCGATGGCGTTCGTCCCGCCTGCGTTCGCCGCGGATGCGATTCTCGAAGCCATCGACGCCGGGCTGCTGCTGGCGATCTGCATCGCGGAAGGCATACCGGTGCTGGATATGGTCCGCGTCGCCGCCGCGCTGAAAAATTCCAAGACGCGGTTGATCGGCCCGAACTGTCCGGGCATTATTTCGCCCGGCCAGTGCAAGCTCGGCATCATGCCGGCCTCGATTCATAAACGAGGCAACGTCGGCGTGGTGAGTCGCAGCGGCACGCTCACCTATGAAGCCGTCGGGCAGCTCACCGGACTCGGCATCGGGCAATCGACCTGCATCGGCATCGGCGGCGATCCGATCATCGGCACGAGCTTTCTCGACGCGATTCGCATGTTCAACGACGATCCGGAAACCCACGCGATCGTGATGATCGGCGAAATCGGCGGCAACGCCGAGGAAATCGCCGCGGACTTCATCGAGAAACACGTGAAGAAGCCCGTGGTTGGGTTCATCGCGGGGCAGACCGCGCCGCCGGGCCGCCGCATGGGCCACGCCGGCGCCATCATCAGCGGGGGAAAAGGCACCGCAAAGGAAAAGTACGCCGCGCTCCGCGCCGCCGGAATCCACACGGTCCAAAGCCCCGCCGAGATCGGCGAAACCATGGCGCGGGTGCTCGGCAAGACGAAGAAAAAAGCGAAAAAGCGGAAGTAGCGCCGAAATCAGCCGGCGCAGACAATTTCAAACACGGGAGAATCATCGAATGGCGGTTGAGCGAACGCTTGCAATCATCAAGCCGGATGCGGTGAAGCGAGATCTGACCGCGGATATTCTAAGCCGCATTCACGCCGCGAAATTTCAGATCGTCGCGATCAAGTCGCTGCGTCTGACGAAGGCGGAAGCCGAGGGATTTTACGCCGTGCACCGCGAGCGGCCGTTTTTCGGCGAGCTGACGGATTTCATGAGCTCGGGGAAGGCGGTCGTGGTGGTCCTGGAAGCCGAAGGCGCGATCTCGAAATGGCGCGACACGATGGGCGCCACCGATCCGGCCAAGGCCGCGGCGGGGACGATCCGCAAAGAACTCGGCACGAGCATTCAGAACAATTGTACGCACGGCTCCGATGCTGTCGCCACGGCCGCGTTCGAAATCGGCTATTTTTTCGCCGGCCTGGAGCTAATCTAGCGGGCGCGTCGCGCGCTGTCGAGCGACTGGCCCGACGAATCGGTTTAATATGGGACCATCGAAGCCGCCATGGACCCTCTGCGCGAACTCGGGAAGCTCCTGCTGGTGGTCGGCGTGGTGCTGGTTGGCGCCGGCGCTCTGCTCATGTTCGGTGCGCGCCTGCCGCTTCGGCTCGGCCGCCTGCCCGGAGACATTTCCTATCAGGGCCGGCACGGCAGCTTTTACTTTCCGGTCGTGACCTGCCTTCTGGTGAGCCTCGCGCTGACGCTGATTTCGTGGATCGTGAATTATTTCCGCCGCTAGAGCCATGAGCCAATCCTCTCTCTTCGATCTCGCGCCACAGCGGCACGTTTGGAAAGTCAGCGAGCTGACCGAGCGCATTGGAGACTTGATCGAAGGCGCGTTTCCGGATGTTTGGATCGAGGGCGAAGTATCGAATTACCGCCCGGCCCAATCCGGCCACCTGTATTTCACCTTGAAGGATGCGCGATCGCAGATTCGCTGCGTCTGCTTTCGCGATCAGGCGCGCATGCTGAAGTTCCGGCCTGAGGACGGGCTGCATGTGACGGTGCGCGGATCACTCGGCGTCTACGAGCCACGCGGCGAGTATCAGGTCTACGTCAGCCTGATCGAGCCGGTCGGAGCGGGCGCGCTGCAAGTCGCTTTCGAGCAGCTGAAGAAAAAGCTTCAGGATGAAGGTTTTTTCGACGCGGCGCGCAAGAAGGCTCTGCCGGTGCTGCCGCGGTGCATCGGCGTGGTCACGTCGCCGACGGGTGCGGCGATTCGCGACATCCTGCGCGTGCTGAAGCGGCGATTCGCCAACGTGCACGTGCAGATTTATCCCGTAAAGGTGCAGGGCGAAGGAGCTGCCGCCGAAGTGGTGGCGGCGCTGCGGCATTTCAATCGCGCGAAATTCGCGGACGTGGTGATCGTGGCGCGCGGCGGCGGATCGCTCGAGGATCTCTGGGCGTTCAACGAGGAGATCGTGGCTCGCGCGATTGCGGCGTCGGAGGTGCCGGTGATTACCGGCATCGGCCACGAAACGGATTTCACCATCGCGGATTTCGTGGCCGATCTTCGGGCACCGACCCCATCGGCCGCGGCGGAAATTGTGGTGCAGTCGCGACAGGAATTCGAGCGACACATTGCGGCGTGCACTCGCGACCTGGTGAAGGAGATGCGTTATTTCCTTTCTCAGCGGCGGCATCACGTGCGCGATTTGCAGACGCACCGCGGATTCCGGCAGCTCGAATTGCTGGTGCGGCGCCGGCATCAACAACTCGACGAGCTTTCGTCGTCGCTGGGCATGGTGCTGCGGCTGAGAATTGCGACGGCGCGCCAGCGGATGACGCGAGCGGGCGCGCAGATACTCTCGTTCGATTTGCGGGCGCGCGCGACCCTGCTCGGGCGGCGCATCGAGCAGCAGGCAGAATCGCTGCGCGCCGCAGTCGATCGCACGCTGATCGCGAAACGGCATCGGTACGAGAAGCTCAAGCTGCAGCTCGACGAGCGCAGCCCGCTGCAACTGCTCGAACGGGGCTACTCCATCGCGTATGACCTTTCCGGAAAAGTCCTGCGTTCGGCTGATCAAGTGGCCGTGGGTGATGGCATCTCCGTGCGGCTTGCCAAGGGACTTCTCAACGCCACCGTTCGAAAAAAGCGCGAAACCTGACAACGCTTTTGTGTGTCACTTCGTTCGCGGGATTTGCGGCTCCTAACTTTGACCAAACAGAGACGGAGGTAAGACACTTTGTCGGCGCCCGCGTGCGTGTGGTTCGCATTGGCAGGGCAGGGATCGCAAGAGCACAGACAGGTGCCCGTGCCACGGAGTCTAAATCGCTCTATTCGTCGTCGCCCGTGCTGCTGGCGACCTTGAGCACGGCTAGGAACGCTTCCTGGGGGATGTCGACGCGGCCTACCCGTTTCATGCGCTTTTTGCCTTCTTTTTGTTTTTCGAGGAGCTTGCGTTTGCGGGAGATGTCTCCACCGTAGCATTTGGCGATCACGTTCTTGCGGATAGCGCTGATGGTTTCGCGTGCGATCACGCGGCTGCCGATGGCGGCCTGGATGGGCACCTCGAACATCTGTCGCGGAATCAGTTTGCGTAGGCGGCTGACGAGATCGCGGCCGCGATCGTAGGACTGTTCGCGGTGGCAGATGATGGTGAGCGCGTCAACCGGTTCGCCGCCGACCAGCACGTCGAGCTTGACGAGGTCGGATTCGCGATAGCCCGAAAGGTGATAGTCGAGCGAGGCGTAGCCGCGGGAAACGCTTTTCAGCCGGTCGTAGAAATCGAGCACGATTTCATTCAGCGCCATTTCGTAGGTCAGCATGATCCGCGTGGGCGAAAGATACTCGAACTTTTTCTGCACGCCGCGCTTTTCCTCGCACAGAGCGAGCACGCCGCCGACGGATTCCTCCGACGTGATGATCATGGCGGTGAGGATCGGTTCCTCGATTTTTTCGATGTTGGCGGGCGGCGGAAATTTCGTGGGGTTGTCCACTTCC
>DATNKM010000102.1:0-20169 GCA_035603395.1 Candidatus Acidiferrales bacterium | reverse complement strand
TGATCCCTCAGCGATGAATCGCTCGACACCAGTACCGCGCCGTTCGCGTCGGTGATGGTGATTTCGTAGATGGTCGGCGAAATTCCCACGTCCGATTCGATCAGCGAATTGAGCGTGCTGCTGTCATCGAATGCCTTCCGGACGTATTGGCGGAGGTCGTCGGGACTGAGTGATGCCGGCGCTTCGCCGCGCTCGGCTGCATCTTTCAGCGAGTCGCCGCACGCGCCGTAAATCTGCTGCGCAACGAAGGTCGCGGTGTCATTGGCTTGCCGCAGGGTCTGCCGCATCAGCCGGCCCAGGTAGAGGCTGGAGACGACCGTCACGACCAGCAACACGAGGAACGCCGTGGCCAGCGTGAATTTAGTTTTCAGGCTGAGACGCATTGTTCCGCCCCGCCTCGTATTCTTTTAGCTTGTTGTGGAGCGTCTTCAAGCTGATTCCCAAAAGTTCGGCTGCGCGCGTTTTATTCTGACTCGTGGCCTCGAGGGTCTGCACGATCAGCTCGCGCTCGGCGTCGTCGACGGTGGTGCCGATCGGAAAACGGATTCCGCCCAGGCCTTCGCCGGCCACTACCGCCGTGTGGCCGAAATCGGGAGGCAAATGTTGTCGGCCGATCGTGCCGCGGTCCGAAGCGATGGCGGAGCGCTCGAGCACGTTGCGCAGCTCGCGCACGTTGCCCGGCCATGGGTACGACTTGAACAGATCCATCGTGTCGGCGCTGGCGCCTGAGACTTTCTTGCCGTGTTTTTCCGAAATCTCCGCAAGCAGGTGTTCGATCAGCAGCGGCAGATCTTCCTTGTGTTCGCGCAGCGGAGGTAGGTGGATGTGAAACACGTTCAGGCGGAAATAGAGATCCTGCCGCAAGTGCCCGCTAGCGACCGCCTGCTCCGGATTCTTGTTTGTGGCCGCGACCACGCGGACGTCCACCGGCGTTTCCACCTTGCTGCCGAGCCTGCGGATTTTGTGATCTTCCAGGACTCGCAGCAGCTTCGCTTGAGTGGGCGCGGGCATCTCGCCAATCTCGTCCAGCAACAGCGTGCCGCCGTCGGCCAGCTCGAAGCAGCCCATGCGCCGCTCAGCGGCTCCGGTGAACGCGCCCTTTTCGTGGCCGAAAATTTCGCTCTCCATCAGCGATTCCGGAATGGCCGAGCAGTTGATCGCTACAAACGGTCGATCCGCGCGCGGCGAAAGCATGTGAATCGAGCGTGCGACCATTTCCTTGCCGGAGCCGGTTTCGCCGGTGATTAGAACCGACGCTGTCGAGGGTGCGGCCATTTCCACCTGCCGCATCACGTCCTGCATCCCTGGAGAGGAGCCCACCAGGACTCCGAGCTTACCGGCCTCGCGCAGCTGGCGCGTGAGCGCCGCTACCGCTTGCTGGTCGCGCGCGCGGCCCAGAGCCCGGTCGAGCAGAGCCCGGAGCACCGGGGGCTTCAGGGGCTTTTCGATATACCAGAATGCGCCCGCGTCGATTGCCTGAACCACGCGCTCGTCGCTGCCGCGACCGGTGATAATAATCACCGGAATCCGCTGGGTTTCCTCGCCGAGGTGCCGAAGGAGGTCGAGGCCATTCATGCCCGGCAGCTCGACGTCGGCCAGCATCACCTGGGGGTTGAACTCGGTTAGTTTCGCGAGGGCGTCCTCGCCGCTGGGGACGCCGAGCACGTCGCAATTCCATTTGCGCAGCAGGGCTTCGTAGCCTTTGCGGGCATTTTCTTCGTCTTCGACGATCAGGATGCGTTGCAGGGATGAATTGTCGGCGGCCATGGAAACTTTGAGCCTACCAGCAGTCTACGCGATTTCCAATAGATGCGAACCGGTACAAAGGGGCGGAAATCGCCCTCGGTAAGGAAAGCGGAGCGGAAAATGAAGTGCGGCGGCGCCGGGACCGGCAGCGCCGCACTTTGGGTCGCGTTACGTGCGCGGGAAGTTGAGCCCGCGCTCGAGAATCAGTTCCATTTTCGTGCTTTTCTCGAGCGTCACTTCCTGTCCCAGTCCGGCTGCGACCATATAGGCCGCGGCAGCTGCCGCCGCCGCTCCCATGGCCGCCTCCTTTTGATTCTTGTCCATCATTCCCGGGGTCGCGCCTACCAGAGCGCCGGCAGCCGCTTCCTGAATCGCTTCCTGGCGTTTGGTAGTGCTCGCTTCGATCTCGCCCTCCCGGTTGTAATTCACGCGGACCGAATGAACGCCCGGAACATCGTCCACCATGGCGATGAGCGGCATCCAGCCGTCGGGAGTCTTGATGTCGTCGAACGCGAGCCACATCCGCGCCCGTCCGGTCTTCCCGGCTGCTTCGACCTTGTCCACGTGCCCGCGAACTTCGGTGCCGGCTGGAAGCCCGGTGCCATCGGCGGCAATCAGCGGCTCCAGCGTGTGAGCGGTGAACGCATCTCCGTGCTTCGAATCCTTCGTGCCGAGATCCGTATCGAGCCCGATCAGGAAACGAGTCCCTTGCTGAACTTGATTCGCAGGCGCGGAACTTCCCGCCTCCGAGCCCGCTCGCGACGATGAATGGTCCTGCGCCTGCGCTACCTGCATCAAAATAAATGCAAACGTTATGAGTATCATCAGAGCCGCAATAATCGTGGTGCGTTTCATGCAGTCCTCCTTCTTCGTTTTTGGGTTTGGCGCCTTCGGCTGGAGCGGAAGCGCGCGCACCCGCGTAGGAAAGCGGTAGTAGGTTACTCAGATGTGCCCGTTCGTTGCAAGGTGGCCCGGCCAATCCGGCGTGTCGAGTTTGTAACCTCGCCGTCCCAGATCGGCGTATTTACAGCTCCCAAAGCTGTACTTCCTTGAGTCGTCGGGGCTTACGCGACCCCATCGTTTGGCAATCTTGCCTCCCTTTTCAATTCGGCACGACAGTCGTGCCGGGCTCAAAGGGCCAGCCCCGCTCAGCTGCGTAGTCTCGATATTCGGCTCCGCGTTCATGGGCCGCCGGCGGTTGAGCGGCCGACCGCCCTCCCACCGCAAAATCAGCATCGCTCGCGAACACTCGATAGATCTGGAAGTGAGATTCCTCCCTCCTTTGTGCAGCCTGCGCGTGACTTGAATCCGAGGGTTGAGGAAAGCCACGAAACAACAGATAATCTCAAGCCGATTGAATTGCAGCTGAACAATCCAAATGAACTGGGGGCCGTGAATGGCAACTGAGAAACGCATGGACGCCGATCGCCTGACCGCGATCGATGTGCACGTGCACATCGAGCATGAGGGAGAGGGAACCGCAGCGGACGAAGCCGCGAAGAAGTATTTCGGCGAAGGCGCCGCGCGCGGCCGCGCCGGAATGGCGGATTACTACCGCTCGCGGAACATCGGCTGCGTGGTTTTCACGGTGCAGGAGAAAATGTCCGGCCGCCCGCAGGTGAAGAACGAGACGGTGCTCGAATTCGCGCAGCAGAACGCGGACATCATGATGGCTTTCATCAGCATCGATCCGACGCGCGGCGCCGAAGGTGTGGCCGAAGCGAAGGACCTGCTGAAGACTGGCCTCGTCCGCGGACTCAAGCTGCATCCGCCGATCCAGGGATTTTTCCCGAGCGACCGCATCGCCTACCCGCTCTACGAGCTGTTTGCCGAGGCGCAGCTTCCGGTGCTATTCCACACCGGCCACAGCGGCATCGGCACGGGAATGCCGGGCGGCGGCGGGATCCGGTTGAAGTACGGCAATCCGATGTACATCGACGATGTGGCCGTGGATTTTCCGAACATGCCGATTATCATGGCGCACCCGTCGTTCCCCTGGCAGGACGAAGCTATTTCGATCTGCCTGCACAAGCCTGAGGTTTACATCGACCTTTCCGGATGGTCGCCGAAGTATTTTTCGCCGAACCTGGTGCAGTATTCGAATTCGCTGCTAAAGACGAAAGTACTCTTCGGCTCGGATTATCCGCTGATCACGCCGGACCGGTGGATGGCGGATTTCGCGAAGGTGGCATTCAAGGATGAGGTTCGTCCGCTGATCTTGAAGGATAACGCGGTAAAACTTTTCGGGCTGAGCTCGGCAGCCGTCAAGTAACGCAAAAAAATGAACCGCGGCCGTTCCTCCGATGGGAAGGAAAACGGCCGGGGCTTTGAGGTTTCGAGCGGGTTTTAATCGAGCGCGAACGTATAAATCGCGTTGTGGCCGGTGACGAGATTCACTCCGCTTTGCCGGCTGAGCACCCCTTCCGCCAGGTTGTCACCGGTGATCACCATCACATATTGTTTGCCGTTGATCGCGTAAGTGACTGTACTGATGGAAATTGGTCCACCGAGGATCGATTCCCAGAGTTTCTTGCCGGTGGCTGCATCGAATGCGCGAAAGCGGCGGTTGATGTCGCCGTGAAAAATCAGACCGCCGGCGGTGGCCAGAAGCGCGCCGGTGCCGGGTGCATTCTGCACGTCGAATTTCAGCATCTCGCCGGTGGAAAGATTGATCTTGGCGATTCCGGCGATCGCGTTGATGTCGGAGCCCTCGCGCAACACGCCGTGCCGATTTCCGCTCGTTGAAGTTCCCGTCATGTCGAGGCAATTGTCGACGTATCCGGTATAGAGTGAATTCGTTTCCGGATCGTACGCCGTGGGCCAGTAGCTGCGGCCGTTCCAGTAGCAGATCACGTGATGATCGCCGGGCTTCTTCATCACCACGTCGTAGTTGATCGTGGTCGCGCCCGTTTTCGAATCGATATTCGAAATCGCCAAGTTCGGCGCGTCCACCGGCACGGGTTCGGCCCAGAGGAATTTACCGTCGTTGCGGTCGAGCACGAACATGATGCCGCTCTCGCCGACCATTGCTGCGATGTCGTGCTTGGAGCCGCGCGGCACTTCCGTGTTGTACCACTTCACGGACTTCGGGTCGGGATTGTAGGTGGTGGTCAGCAGCGTGCGCTCGTGTGTGTGGTCGGTGTCCCAATCGTCGGCGGGTAGGTGCTGGTAATACCATTTGAGCTTGCCGGTTTCCGGATCGAGAGCAACGGTGCAGTTGCTGTAGAGATCGGCGGGCGCTGTCCGGGATACGCCGTCAGGATCTCCCCCATGGCGCGCCAGTCGTTCGTAAGGCGACGGATTCGCGATGCCCCAGTAGATCGTCTTGCGGATCGGGTCGTAATTCCCGGGGAGTCCCCACGTCGAGGCTGTGAAATCCTTGTTGTCCGCGCCGTTCCACGAGGCGTAGCCCGGATCGTCCGGACCCGCGACGTTGTAAAACCGCCAGATTTTTTCGCCGGTGTCGGCGTTGTCGGCCTCGATGAAGCAGCTCTCGCGTCCCTTGCCGCAGGTGCCGCCGGAAATAACCTTGCCTTGGACCACGATGGCGCCCGAAGTGTTTTGGGTATCCGTCTTGAAGGTTTCCCAGCGGACTTTTCCGGTGGTGGCGTCGAGCGCGACCACGTAGCCGTCGGGCGCAGTGTAATAGATCATGTCCTTGTAAATGGCCAGCGCTTTGGTGCGTTCGGCCGAGCCGAGCTGCGGATTCTTATAGGAGCGGTGATACTCCCAGATCACGTCGCCGTTGGTGCCGTCGATCGCCATCACGTCCGAGCCGGGAGCGATCGTATAGATGACGCCGTCGTGGACCAGCGGAATCGTCTCCGTGGTGCCCGCGGGCAAGCCTTTCACCCAAGCGATGTGAAGCTTCGAGACGTTCTTCGTGGTGACCTGTTTGAGTGGGCTGTAGCGCCAAGCGTCATAGGTGCGGCTGAACTGGAGCCAATCGTCCGGGCTGGGATTCAGCAGCATGTCATCGGTCACCGGCTTGTAGTGTTGCACCGTGCCGTGCGGGAGCGGTGCTGCCGTGAACATGCCGGGAGGCGGCGCTGCGGGGCGCGCGGCCGGGGCGCCCGCTGCACCTCCGGGAGCTGGAAGCGCCTGGCCTTGCGCGGGTGGAGCAGGCGTCGTGGTATCGTCCTGCGCGCGAGATACCGGCGCGAAGATTCCGGCAAGCAACACAAGCACAGCCAAACAAGCGGATTTCATCAGACACTCCCCCTGGCGTTTCGCGGTCAATTCTGCTGTTGTGTGACGCCCCAAACCCGTCCTGCGTTTCGCTTTTCTACGGTTTCAAAGGCTGCGCGCGCGGTTATATCCCAATCGCGCAGACGTATGCAAGTGAGCAAGAATCCGCAAGGCGTGAAAACGCTAACCGCCGGCGATGGCGCCGATGATCATGAGGGGTTCCTTACCGGCGGCAACAGACTCCGGCAGCGGCTTGTCGGGTGACTCATGCGAGATGTCTTCCTGGCAAGCGAAGAAGCGCAGGAAGGGGCGGCGCTGCAGGGTGAGGTGATCGCGGATTGTGCCCCGCAGCATGGGGTAGCGGGATTCGAGGGCGTCGAGGACCGCGCGCAGCGTGACGGGGCCGTCGAGTTCGAGCGATACGTCCTGGTCGACGTGCGCCAACGTGCGCAGATGCGCCGGGAGCACGACCTGGATCATGGCAATGTCTGCACCTCGACGGAAAAAACGGCCGGCAGATTACCCGCAATGGGCGCCCAATTGTCGCCGGAATCTCTCGAAGCGTACACCTGTCCGCCCGTAGTGCCGAAATAAACGCCGCAAGAATCGAGCGTATCGACAGCCATGGCGTCGCGCAGCACGTTGACGTAACAGTCGCTCTGCGGCAGCCCTTTCGTCAGTGGCTCCCATTCGTTGCCGCCGCTGCGGCTGCGATAGACGCGTAGTTTTCCGTCGATGGGGAAGTGCTCGGAGTCGCTTTTGATCGGTACCACGTAGATCGTTTCGGGCTCGTGCGCGTGAATGTCGATCACGAATCCGAAATCCGTGGGCAGATTTCCGCTTACTTCGCGCCACTCATCGCCGGCGTTGTCGCTGCGCATGACGTCCCAGTGCTTCTGCATGTACAGCACGCCCGGTTTCTTCGGTGACATCGCCACGTGATGCACGCAATGGCCTACCTCGGCATCGGGATCGGGAATGTATTGCGAGCGGAGTCCCCTGTTGATTGGCTTCCAAGTCGAGCCGCCGTCGTCCGTGCGGAAAGCTCCCGCCGCCGAGATCGCGATGAACATCCGTTTTCGATTGGACGGATCGAGCACGATGGTGTGCAGGCACATGCCACCGGCGCCCGGCTGCCACTTGGGTCCGGTGCCGTGTCCGCGGAGTCCGGGGAGCTCATGCCACGACTTGCCGCCGTCCATGGTGCGGAAAATAGCCGCATCCTCGACTCCTGCGTACGCCGTATCGGGATCGTGGAGCGACGGTTCGATGTGCCATACGCGCTTGAATTCCCACGGGTGCTGCGTGCCGTCGTACCACTGGTGCGTCGTCAGGGGCTTGCCGGTTTCGGCCGAAGTGTCGTAGGCGAATTTATTGCTCGGCGGAGAAGGCAGGCCACCCGTCGGCATCGGTTCGCCGCCGGGTGTTTCCCACGTCTGGCCGCCGTCGCTTGACCGCTGGATGATCTGTCCGAACCAGCCGCTGGTTTGCGAGGCGTAGATACGATTCGGATCGGCTGCAGAGCCCTTGAGGTGATAGATTTCCCAGCCGGCGAAATGCGGCCCGCTGATTTCCCAGTTCTCGCGTTTGCCGTCGGACGACAGAATAAAAGCGCCCTTGTGCGTTCCCACCAACACTCGCACCCTGCTCATCGATCGATCCTTTCAAAGTTGGTTTACTACGCAGCAGCAGTTGCTGCCGCGGCACAGTTCACCATCCACGGCACACCGAACCGGTCGGTAACCATTCCGAATTTCACCGACCACGATGTTTTCTGGATCGGCATGCGCACGTTTCCGTTCTCGGCTAGCGCGTGGAACACCCGCTCGGTCTCCGCCGGTGCCTCCCAGGTGACTAACACCGAAAGTCCCTGTGGCTTGTCGTAACAGGAAGTGCGTCCGAACCCATCCGTATCTCTCCGCCCGCGACCATGTGCGCGTGCATGATTTTCTTGCTCCAGCCCGGTGGAAGCTGATTCACGTCACCTGCGCCCTCAAACGTGACGAAAGCGGTGATTTCCCCGCGGAAGCAGCGCTCGTAGAATTTGAAAGCTTCCTCGCACGTTCCGTCGAAATTGAGATACGGATTCCGTTGCATCGTTCGCTCCTTCATTTATTTTCGCCCGGGCTGAGCATTCGCAAAACTCGGCAGCATTGGCGTCGAATCGCGCTCGCGCCATCGCCGCCGCGCCTCCGCAATCACACCTTCGCGATTCTGCTCCATCTGCGCGATCAGCTCCCGCGGTGCCATCGTTTCTTCGTGCAGGGCGCCCCAGATCAGCAGCTCCAGCAGCAGCGGCGCCAGATCGATTCCTTTTTCGGTCAGGCGATAACTCATCCTGCGCCCGTCGGTTGGGTCCGCCTCGGCGCTAATAATTCCATTTCGTTCGAGCCGCCGAAGCCGGTCCGTCAAAACATTTGTCGCGATTCGCTCGTCGGATTGCTCGAACTGCTTAAACGTCCGGTAGCCGCGGACCATCAGGTCGCGAATCACGAGCAGCGACCAACGGTCTCCCAACGTTTCCAGCGACATGCTGACAGGGCAGCCCGAGCGGCGGCGGCTTGGCTTCACCTTTCGGAGCACGCCCCAGAAGGTATCAATGTGACTTGCATAATGCAAGTGAAGTGACCGGACGCCTCGGCTAGCCCCGCCGATAAGTTGCCTTCGGAACGACTGCCATTACAACCAGCACGAACGTGGCCGCGTTGGCCAGGATCACCGCGGCGGCGTGTAACATCAGCCCATAGATGAACCAAAGCAGGGTGCCGGCGAGATAGAGGGCGAGCATTGGATAGGAGAGGTCGTCGCCACCCTGGCGCCGAATCTTGAGGATTTGGGGGATGAACGCGACCGTGGTGCACACGGCCGCCACGCCGCCGACGTAGCTGAGAAGTCGCACGAAGGATCGCTACAGGACTCGAAGCACAATTTTGCCGCGCGTGTGCCCCTGGGCGTTCGATTCCTGTGCCGCGCGCGCCTCGGAGAGCGGAAACACCTTTTCGATGATTACTTTCAGCTTTCCCGCATCGACGAGTTTCGCGATTTCGCCCAACTGCTCGGCATTCGCCTGCACGAACGTGTGATGGCAACGGCAGCCGTGCGCCGCGGCTTTTTCCGGCTTGGGCGGTTCGAGAATCGAGACCAGGATGCCGCCCTTTTTCAAGACTTTCCAGGAACGCTCCATCGTTTCGCCGGTGATCGTGTCGAGGATTGCATCCACGTCGTGGACCACATCTTCGAATTTCGTCGTATTGTAATCGATGCACTCGTCGGCGCCGAGCGAACGCAGGAAATCGTGGTTCTTTTTCGATGCAGTGGCGATCACAAAGGCGCCTTTGAGTTTCGCCAGCTGCACCGCGAAAGTTCCCACACCGCCCGCAGCGCCGTGAATCAGCAATTTCTGTCCGGTCGAAATTCTTGCCGCGTCGTAGAGCGCCTGCCAGGCTGTAAGCGCGGCCAGCGGAATCGCGCCGGCCGTCGCGTGGTCGATGGATTTCGGTTTCGGCGCGACTTCCGATTCCTTCACGACCACGTACTCTGCGTAGGTTCCGTCGCGCGACATGTCCGGCCGGCTGTATACCTCCTCGCCCGGCTTGAGGTGGGCACCCGGTCCTGCTGCTTCAACGACGCCGGAAACGTCCCATCCCGGAATCATCGGCAGTTTGTACTTCAGCATCTGTTGCAGGTAACCTGCGCGAATTTTCCAATCCACAGGGTTCACGCTCGTTGCGTGTACCCGGATCAGCAGCTCTCCCGCTCCGGCTTGTGGTTTGGGGGCGTCTTCGTACTTCAGCACCTCCGGCCCGCCGTATTCGTGAATTCGCACGGCTTTCATCGTGGTCATGAATCGCTCCTCGTTTCGCGCGCGAAATCGCGCCGATCGGGAATACGCAGTTTTGGAGTCCGATAATACTCAGCGTCTGGCAATTTCCAAAATCATTCCTTCGCCGACCTATGCGTCGAGCGGCACTCCGTGCGATTTCGAAAAAGAAAGCTTGTCCCAGTAGCCCCGCTGGAAAGCGATCTTGTTTCCGCGGACCTGGAAAAAACCGCATCCCCGCAGACCCTGCGGATCGCGCCACTCGAGAATGGCCCATTCCCCGGTCCTGAAACAGGTTTTCGACGATGCAGGCCATCTTCGCGGCCGCAAACCCTCTGCGAAACATTCGACCGATGGCGGCGCGTCCCTGCACTGGGCTTTCGGCCACTTGATGATTGATCGCGTTCTCTTCGTAAAGCGCTACGAGTGCGTCAACATCCGCCCGGTTGAACCGATCGACCCACACGCGCACCAATTCCTTAGGTTGCATCGGCGTAGGCTAGACGAATTTCGGGCGACGCACAAACCCCAGCCGCCGCGAGTCGGGCCGCTATTGAACCCTAGGGGCCATCGTGCTACCTTCCCGCGAAACGGGGGGAGGTCGTTACCATGTTTGAAACACCAGAAACGAAGGGCGAATCCAGTGGCATGGGAATGTGGGTCGGAATATTGGTCGTCTTGGTCGTGATCGCCTGCGGAGTCGTATTTTTCATGACCAGGAAAGACTCGTCGGCAGGCTCGGCGCCCGCTTCCGCGGCGGCTGCCGCTCCGGCGCAATCAAATGCCGACGCCATGAAAGACCTGCGCGTCGTGAGCAAGAAGCTGGACAAGGACTATACGGGCACAACCGCAATGTGGTCGGTCGAGCTGCGGAATATGTCGCAGATCTATACCTACAGCAACATTCAATACGAGACGACTTATCTCGATGCGAATGGCGGGGGACTGGGCGATAACAAGGGTACGATCCCATCGCTCACGCTCGATCCCGGCGACTCGCAAAGCGCGGAATTTCGCGATACGCTGTATCCGACCGGCACGGTGCTCTACAACATCAAGATCATCGGAGCCACGGCGACAAGGTAGACGCCGGGTTTTTCGCCGGACCTTTCCAGCCCTTCGGGCGGACGGTGAATTTTGCCTTCACCCTTCAGCCGTTTCACGAAACCGCCCGGCCCTCAATTGCCGCGCCATAGGCGCGGTGGCAATTTGGTAGTAGAATCCCGCGCATCCGCAGGGCGGCGCGTCTGATTCGAATCAGTTTCGGGGGCAGGCGGAATGGAAATTCTGTGGCCGGCGCTGGGCATCGCCGTGATCGTCGTTTTTGTCTTTTATGTGCTGGCGCAATATTGGCAGCGATTGCTGCGCCAGCAGGCCTGGACGATCCGCAAGCTACTCGATCGCGTCCAGAGTCTCGAGCAAATGGCCGATCCCGTCTGGCGCCGCCGGTTGAGCGACGCGACGCCGCTTCCGCTCGAGCAGGTCTTCACTTTTTCTTTCAACCTTGGGGATCGCTTCTGGCGCGATACAATCTGCATGAGCGAGGAAGACCGCCGGTTCATACGCGAGTTCGGCAGCTTCGTAGGCTCCGTCAAGCTCGAGCGCTGGCGCAGCCACACGGTGGCTACCATCACCGAGGTTCTCCCGGATCGTAAGTCCACAGGCTGGCAGACCCGGTCGCTCGATTTTTATTCCGATACGTCGACGAGCTTGGAAGCGCTCTCGCTCTGGGAACTCGCTCTGGCGCGCTCGGGAATGTCAATTGAGCGACCGCCGTCCCTCGAGCTCCTGCTGCGCGCGAATGCGATCGAGCTTCGTGGCCATTTTGTCGACCGCGGGAAGCGATCGGAAGTTTCCGGCATCGGCCAGGGAGCTGCAGTCGGCGCCGGCGACGTGATCTTCTTCCGCGTACCGCTCGACTCGGCCAGCCTGGCGGAGTTTCGCAGCCACGATCCGGCCGACACCTCGGGCAAGGGAAATTCGGCGAATGGTCATCACGCGAACAGCAATGCCTGGCAGGCGTTCTATTTCGATCGCGACGAAGAGACTGGTATCGATTGGCAGTTGCGCTTGCGCGATCTTTCGCAAAAGTCCGAATGGGAGCAGTGGAAAATTCTCGACACTCCCGCGATCCCTATGGGGACGCGCGAATAATCGGCCGGGCGCTGCGCTCAGGAATGCGGCCGCACCGGCAACCCCAGCCAGGCGTTTAAGATTCCCAGCAGCTCCCGTACAACAGAAAAAGTGTCCCGTGTGTTCCGCCACCAGTGATCGGCGTCAAACGCATCTTGCGGCGCCTCACGGACGATCAGCCGCAGGTTCCCTCCCGCGAGTTTGCTCCAAAGCACCCGCACCCGCCGCGTGTGCTGGGGCGAGGTGACGACGATCGCGCTGGTCTTTCCGTCGCGGCGCATCTGGGCGGAGATTTCCTCGATCTCATTCTCGGTATCCACGATCGGTTGCGGGAAGATTTTCACGGCATCCGCGGGCACGCCTTCCTGAATCAAGACGGCGCGGCTGTAGTCTTCCTCGCCCGAGAAGGGGATGCCCATCGCCGCCAGCTCCTCACGCGGCGAATCGGGCGTGCTCACCCAAACTTGCGGCGCATAGCCCATTTGAAAAATCCTTCCAGCTTCTTCCGCCCGAGCCGGCATGGTCCCACTCAGTACGACGATCTCATCCGCCTTCGCCAGCGGATCTTGGCGCACTAGCCAACGGCCCGTTCCGCGAAATGCGACGAACGCCACGCAGCACAGAATGGCGAACACGATGAGTGCGGCGATCCCGATCTTGCTACGGAAAGTCATGCGGAAGTCTTAGGAAATAAGTTCGTCGCTCGCGCTGGGCTCGACGCCGGCTTCGTCGAAGCGATTGCGCATCAGCAATCCGCGCAGTCCGAGCAGCAACAGGCGCGGCTGGCGCAGGCAAACGCGCCACAGCATCTTCCAGGCGTCGTCGCGAGAACACTGGCCGAGAGATTGTTTCGCGGGATCATTGAGCAGGTCCACCAGATAACTGTAATCGGACTGCTGAAATCCGTGCAGCGAGCGGCGTAGCAGAAGGTGGAAATCGAGCTCGCGACGCAACGAGCGTAGCTCGCGGCTCTCACCGCCGTTCAAAATCGCCTCGGCGACTCCGAGTGCGCCGCGAAACCCGGTCACGATTCCGCCGACAGTCGAAACTTTCACCTGCGCAGCGGCATCTCCCACCAGGTACACCGATCCGTTGCCGATTTTTCGCTGCACCGGAATCCATCGCTTGTAGACGGGAATGCGCGCGCCCTGAAACTCGATCGCATCAAACTTTCGCTTCTCGAGGAATTGCTCGAGCCGCCGCTTGGTCTCGGGCCCGGATTCGCCAATCACGCCGAGCGCGCCCTGCGTCGGCGACTCGGGAATCAGCCAGTAGAAATACGGTGTGTCCTGCGGCACGAACCACACGCGCACGGTGTCCGGCGCCATATCCTTCGGCAACGGCACGATTGCCTGCAGCAACGGCACGGTCTCAAGCGGAGCCCATCCCGCCGATCGAGCCACGCGGCTGGAAGCACCGTCTCCACCGACCACGGCATCGGCGTGGATTTCCTCCGACGATCCGTCCGAGCAGCGCTCCACCTCTACGCGAAGACCGCTGCTATTGGCCTCGAGCGCCCGAAATCGCCGGCCCATTTCGATCCTGACGCCCGCACTCTGCGCCTCTTCCGCAAGGACCTTGATCAACTTATGCCGCTCGATAATCAGATCGGGGTGATTCAATGTGATGGTCGCGGCGCGGCCGTCGGTGAAAAGCTCGAAGCGCCGGATTTCATTGATGATGCTGCCCTCGGCCGCGCGGCCCAGCAGCGCGCGCATCCGGTCCGTCACGATCAGCGTGCGAGCCTCGGGTTCGAGCGATTCAATTCGCTCAATCACACGCACGTCCACGCCACGCCGCGCCAGCAGCGATGCCGTGAACAACCCAGCCGCCGACCCGCCGATCACCGCCACACTCTTGCTGCGAGCGTCGGTGGAGGGGTCGAGATTACCTGCTTCCGGCAATTTTGCGCGAATCGATATCGGGTCGGACAATGGACCTTGTACCTGGCCTGGTAATGGATACTACTGGCGCGCCGAGTGCGAACTCATCCTCACCCTATATAGCGGGCCCCGCGCGTACAGCCGGGCTGCACAGTATAGCGTACAGGTTCTAGCTCGCCAATGCTCGCCATCGCCTGCGCGAGCGGACCACCGTACCCTGTCCGTAGTCTCTGAACCTTTCCTGTACCTGGTCCCAGTGAAATCCGCTGTACTTTTTTGACACCCCAGACCCGTAGATAGGGATTGCTCGACCGAATACGCTCGAGTGTATGAGAGCTCAAGCGTACCGAGATTCAAATTCGTCGCACGTCGGTGACGCTCGTTTTCCCAGGAACGAGCTCCGTCGCTATATCGCACGGCACCATTTTTTGATCGGCGCCATCCTTTTAACGGCGCTCTTGTCGTTTCACACGCCGCAGGCCTGCGCGGCCGGCGGACAGCTCCTGCTTACACCGAACACGGTCCAGTTCGGCCAGGTCAACGTGGACACCACCAGTTCCATGCCCGTCACCATGAAAAATGTCGGCAACGCGCCCATCATCATTAATAACGAGATATTCAGGGCCTCTGCTTCGATTATCATGAGCGGATTCAAGCTGCCCGTAACGTTGTCCGTGGGGCAGAGCTTGACGTTCGTCATGAAGTTTGCGCCGACGGTGGTTGGCGCGCAGTCCGGATACGTCCTTTTCTTGAGCAACGCCGCACATATTGGATTCTCGCTCGTGATCAATGGCTCGGGGGTGCAGCCATCCGTCTCGGCGGTTCCGACGAGTGCAAGCTTTGGCAGCGTGCCGGTTGGCGCCAGCACTTCGCAGACAATTCAACTGAAGAACGCCGGAACCACTCCGCTCACCATTTCCGCGGCAACCGCGTCAGGTACCGGGTTTAGCGTCAGCGGGCTCACGCTTCCTGTGGCTCTCAGTGCGGGCACAGCGGCAACTCTCACGATCAAGTTTTCCCCGAAATCGGCGGGAGCTGTTTCGGGAGCTGCCACCGTCACCGGTAGTTCAAGCGTCTCGGTGCCCATCAGCGGAACCGGCGTCAGCGATACGACTACCCTCTCCGCCAGCGCCACGACCGAGAACTTCGGCAACGTCACTGTGGGCAGCAGCGCGACAGCCACCGTGAATTTGAAGAACACCGGAAACTCGGCTGTCACGATCTCCACGGTTTCTTCCGCGGGGACCGGAGTTTCCGCCAGCGGCGCCGCCGAGGTGATCTTAAGCCCGGGGCAGGCCACCGCTCTTTCCGTGAAATTCGCGCCCACCAAAGCAGGTGCCGTCACCGGCAGCGTTACCGTTGCCAGCAATGCTTCCAATTCTCCCGTCACGATTGCGGTCTCGGGCGACGGCGTCGCGCCGCCAAGCACCTACTCCGTGAACCTCAGCTGGGCGCCCAGCGCATCGTCCGGCGTTTCCGGGTATGACGTCTATCGCTCGAAGGTTTCCGGTGGCCCTTACACGCAAATCGGCAGCGCCTCGACGGTCGACTACACGGATTCTTCCGTTCAGGCCAACACGGAATATTTCTACGTGATCACGTCGGTTGAGGCCGGCGTGCAGAGCGGCTATTCGAGCCAAATCGCAGTCTCAATTCCCTAAAATTCTTTTTCACGTCTTCCATGTCGGGATCGCGCTGGATCAGCGAGGCCATCATGAAGGTGGTATCGATGACCTTGCGAAAGCCGAGCTGCTCAAGAAAATGAATTTCCTATCCGCTTCCACGAATGGATGGACACCCGCCGCTGGGGCCCGGGCGAGCGCCTCGTCTTCGAACCCTACACAAAGGACGTCTTCGACAAATCCTTCGAGTGGATCGCCGAGCACGATATTTTCCCCGAAGGCACCATGGGTGCGGGCAACTACGAAAATTCCTGCGTGTCGCTCGCCTCGCGGTAGCGCCGGCATCCTGCGGCCGATTGTGGCGACATCTTTTGAGCGACGCCCGCCATTCGCGTGGTGGTTCATTCTGTGCCCTACGGCGAACTGGGCACCGTTTTGCAACTGGCAAAGCTTATGTAGCGACCTCCCTCAGGCGGGCGGATTTTCTTCTGTTACTATTCTCTTGTGGCCACTGAACGCGAAAAACTCGATGCCGATGTCCTCATCATCGGCGCCGGCCCGGCCGGCCTTTCGTGCGCTCTGCATCTGGCCAACCTGATCGAACAACACACCGCCGCGAATAAGACGCCTGCACTCACAGCCGAAAACATCTACGTCCTCGAAAAAGCCCGTGAAATCGGCGCACATCAGCTCTCCGGCGCGATCATGGACCCGCGTGCTCTTCGCGAACTCATTCCCGATTTCGAAAAATCCGCGCCGCTCGATACACCCGTTACCGGCGACGCCGCCTACGTCCTCACCGAAAAAAGTTCGTTCAAGCTTCCGATCACGCCCCCGCCGCTCGCCAATCACGGCAACTACGTCATCTCGCTCAACAAATTCGTCAAATGGCTCGGCGGCCTGGTCGAAAAAAAAGGCGTCAACATTTTCACGCAGTTCGCCGGCAGGGAATTGATCTACGAAAAAAAAGGCGTTGCCGGCGTCATCACCGACGACAAGGGCGTGGACAAAAACGGCAAGCCCAAGGACAACTTCACGCCCGGCTACGAGCTGCGTGCCAAGGTCACCGTCCTCGCCGAAGGCCCCCGCGGCTCGCTCACGAAAGATCTCGTCGATCGCCTAAAGCTCGACGGTGTGAATCCGCAGGTTTACGGCATCGGGATCAAGGAATTGTGGGACGTGCAGCCCGGCCGCATCTCGACCGGCTATGTCGCGCACACGCTCGGCTGGCCGCTAACCACGGACATCTACGGCGGTGGCTGGATCTACGGCCTGCGCGACAATCGCGTCTCGCTCGGCATGGTCATCGGCCTTGAATATAAGAACCCACTCTTCGATCCGCACGAAGCATTTCAGAAATTCAAGACGCATCCGTTTGTCCACAAAATCCTCGATGGCGGAAAACTCGTCCGCTACGGCGCGAAAACCATCCCTTACGGCGGTTGGTATTCCATGCCGCGCAACCATGTTGACGGCGGTCTCGTCGCCGGCGATTCCGCGAGCCTCCTGAATTCGCAGCGCCTCAAGGGAATTCACACCGCCATCAAGAGCGGCATGCTTGCGGCCGAAACAATTTACGAAGCGCTCTGCGCCGGAGACACGTCCGCCGCGAAACTATCCGCGTATCAGGTGAAAATCGATCGAAGCTGGCTGAAGAAGGAATTGTGGGAGGTTCGAAATTTCCATCAGGGTTTCCACTTTGGCCTATGGGCCGGCCTCGTCAATGCCGGATTGCAATTCGTAACCGGCGGGCGCGGAGTCACGGACCCGCTGCACGCGCAGCCCGGCTACACCGAATACGAAAAGCTTCATCGCGCGCGGACGCTCGTCAATCAATCCACGCGCTTCAAGGGTGATGGCAAGCTCACCTTCGATCGCCTCACCGACGTATATCATTCCGGCACGCGCCACGATGAAGACCAGCCCTGCCACCTGATCATCACCGATCCGAATATTTGCGGGGACCGCTGCGTGCGCGAATTCGGGAATCCCTGCCAGTATTTTTGCCCCGCGGCGGTGTATGAAATGGTGAGCGACAGAGGCGAGCCCAAGCTGAAGATCAACGCGGCCAACTGTGTCCACTGCAAGACCTGCGACATCGCCGATCCCTACCAGATCATCCACTGGGTTCCACCCGAAGGTGGCGGCGGCCCGAATTACGAAGGCATGTAGCGATCCGATTAGGATCGCTATTGTGAGATTAGCGGCTGGGTTTTGTGCAGGCCATAGGACCCGACGCGACCGGCAACTACTCCGTCATCCACCGAAGACCCGCTTGAGAGAAGCCCAGAATCCCCCGTGTCTCTTTTTCGGCGCCGGTTCGTCTATCGACGCGGTTTCACTGTCCGCCGCAGACGCCCCGGCCTTTGGATTCTGATTTTCGGTCATCGCCGCATCTGCTGCGGGCGACTTCTTCGCCGCCGGGTCCCCCTCGCCCAGTGCATGCTGCATCGCTTTTGCAAATTCCGGAGGCTCCACGTGCCCCGAGAATTCCCAATCCGGCGACACACGCGCCTCGCGAACCAGCAGCACCATGTCTGACGATGAAGCCGGCGGCGGCGCTGGCCCTCCGGCGTTATAAGTCAGCGCTGGCAGCACAGCCGTGTAGGCCGGTATCGAGCTTGGAGGCGCATCGGGTCGCTCGTTCTTTGGAGCGGGGGCTACGGGGTGCTCTTCATTGGCTTGCGCCAGCAGCGCATATTCGACAGGTTTTTCAGCAGGAGCCGGTGTCAGTTCCACAGCAGCCGGCGCGGAACCCGGCGCGTTCCCGCTCGCCGCAGGAGGAATCGCCAGCGGCATCGCGGGCGGCGGCCCCGCGTTGGCGTACTGCGGCGATGGCGGGATCGACGGACTCGCCGGCCCGTTCGCCGAGCACTTGCAGCTTCCCGGCGTGCCTGCAACGGGCACCAGCTTGCCCGCGTTCAGGAAAAATTCGCCGGCTTGCGGCACGATCATTTTTTCGCCTGTGAACTGGTGCTCCAGCTGGATCGCCCCACTCGACGCCAGCACGCAGAGCGAATCGTCCAAGCTCAGCCCCACGGTTACGTCGCGCGCGCCGCCGGAAATATCCAACGGCGTGCCGATCAGCGTCGGCGTGAAAATCCGCAGGTCCGTCTTCGCCGGCAGCTCCACCCGCACGCGTCCGAAATTCAGCGCCAGCGTGATCGCATTCCCCGACAAAAGCACGGTCAGCTTTGCCGGTCCGCAGATATCCACCTGTCCGCCGGCCACCAGCGTCAGCAGGGCCTGCCCCGAATGCACGGTCACCACCGTGCCATCGGAAACATCCAGCCGGGTCCCGACGGTCGAATACTGACCGGTTTCCGGCGTTCCGCTTTCGCAGGAAATGTCGCTGCCTTCCACGTGCCCCACTACCGGCAGGCGCGCGCCCTGCGCGTGCGCCGCCAGCGGCCAAGCGAGCGCCACTAGAAACAGCGCCAGAGGCAGCGGCAAAGGCCGCGCGCGTGAAGACACACGCGCCTCGATCGTCACGATTTGAAATCGGCGCCGCATCGACTATGCCTATACTATACCCCCGTGAACGGTTCCTCCGCCCACGCTCCCGCCACTGCTGGCCGATCGCCCAAAATTCCCATGCCGCATCTCTCGCGCTGGCGCCGGATGCAAATTCCGGTGATCGCAGCGGCCGTTTATTGGTTCATCCGCCTGCTCGGACCCACTCTGCGCGTTGAAATTGTCGGCGTGCACAACGCGATCCAGATTCGAGACAGCGGCGAGGCAGGAATCGGGGCCTTCTGGCACCGCTGTATCCTTTCGGCCGCGTGGATCTGGCGCAACCGCGGCATCGTGGTACTCAATACCGTGAATTTCGATGGCCAGTGGACGCGACGCGTGATCGAGCGCCTCGGGTTCGGCACCGCGCAGGGAAGTTCGACGCGCGGCGGCGTCGAAGGCCTCTCCGCCATGGCGCAGGATCTCGAAGCGGGCCGCAACGTCGCGTTTACCATCGACGGCCCACGGGGGCCGCGCTACGTCGCCAAGCCAGGCGCTGTCATCCTCGCGCGCCGGACCGGCAGGCCGATATCCGCTTTTCACATCGGGGTCCAACACGCATTCACGTTCAATAAAGCCTGGGACCATTTTCAGATTCCGTATCCGTTTTCGAAAGTGGTGATGTTCGTGGCCCCGCCGATCCGCGTCCCCACCGACGCCGACAGCCCCATCATGAAATCCAAGCAGGGCGAAACACAGGCCGTTCTCGAGCGCGTCCGCGACGTTGCGGAGAAATGGTTTGGCCTCACCGAAGACGAACGCGATGCCATCCGCGCCGAGTGGCGCGAAAAAGGCCGCTGAAGTGCCGTCATTCAGCGCGAAGCGGCCGGACGGTTTGGCTTCTCGCCCACTCTCGCGGGACGTTCGATCGCGCGGTCGAACAATCTCTCCGACGCGACTCCCCGCCACGCTTTCACGCGAAGAGAGATCCGTCGACTTCGCTCGGTATGATCTCGAAAAGCGTCCGGCGACGAGCGAAAGCCCGCCTGCCGGCCTCCTCAGCTGTCCCCGAGCTTTACCGGAATATCCATTTTCTTCCCGTCGCGCACGATCGTCAGCGTAACCGTATCCCCCGGCCACGCGCGGTTGAGCATCAGATTCAAATCCATCTGGCTGCTCAATTCTTTCCCGTTGATCGCCACCAGCACGTCGCCGCCGATGCGCAGCTCTTGAAGTCCTGCGAGCACCGAACGCGTCCCGCCGCGAATTCCAGCCTGCGCCGCAGGCCCTCCGGGCGTCACGCGCTCGATCAGAATCCCCTGCT
>DATNKM010000100.1:0-14416 GCA_035603395.1 Candidatus Acidiferrales bacterium | reverse complement strand
GTCATCGCGGCCGTCGAAGGCGGTCTCAACGTGATCGATTCGGCGATCAACTATCGGCTTCAGCGCAGCGAGCGTTCCGTGGGGGCGGCGGTGCGCGCACTTACCGCGAAGGGTTTTGCGCGCGATGAGATCATCCTGTGCACCAAGGCTGGATTTCTGACGCCCGATGGCGAGATGCCGGATGACGCCAACGAATATTTTTCCCGCGAATACATCGAGCCTGGAATTTTTCGCCCCGAGGACATCGCCGCGGGCTGCCATTGCATGACGCCGCGTTACCTGGCCGACCAGCTCGACCGCAGCCGGCGCAATCTGGGCGTCGAGTGCGTGGACGTGTTCTACCTGCACAATCCGGAAACGCAGCTCGCGGAAGTGCCGCCGCAGGAATTTCGTGCGCGCGTGCTGGAAGCTTTCAGGTTTCTGGAATCCGCGGTCGGCGCGGAGAAAATCGGTGCGTATGGATTCGCGACATGGAACGCCTTCCGGGAGGACTCCAAATCGCCGGGGTATCTTTCGCTCGCGTCGGTCGAGGAAATCGCGCGCGAAGCCGGCGGGGACGATCACCATTTCCGTTTCGTGCAGCTGCCGCTGAATCTCGCCATGCCCGAAGCGCTCGTGCGCGCCAATCAGGTGGTCGAAGGCAAAACAATGGCGATGGTGCAAGCGGCGCGCGCCTTGAAAATCACGCTGATCACAAGCGCGGCGCTCCTGCAGGGGCAGCTCACGCGGAATTTGCCGAAATACATCGGCGAATCGCTGGGATTGAACAAGGATTGGGTGAGTGCGCTTCAGTTTGCGCGCTCCGTGCCCAGCGTCACCACGGCGCTGGCGGGTATGAGCCGCGTCGAACATGTCCGCACGAACCTCGAGGTGATCGGCCTCGAGCCCGCCCCGCGCGATCAGTTCCTCAAATTGTTCGAGCCACGGAAGTGATCGCGAAGATCGGCCGATTCTATCGCGCTTGGTCCAGCCACGCATCCATCGCCGCGGAGACTTTGTCGAGCTGCCCCGTGAAGAAGTGGTCGGCACCTTCGACCATGGCAAGCTCCTTCGGCTCGGGCAGCCCGGCAAACAGCGCTTCCAGCTTCGGTCGCGAGCCGAACTGATCGTTTCCGCCCTGGATGATCAATTTCGGTTTCGAGCAGCTCTGCAAAAAACTCATATCGACCTTATCGACCGGCAAACCCAGCCCAATCAGCCGCTGAACGCGCTCGTCCCCGCACCCCACGCACAGACCAACCCACGATCCGAAACTGAAACCCGCCAGAAGGACCGGCTGCTCGGGAAATTCCGTCGCCAGATAATCGATCGCCGCGCGGACGTCGTCCTGTTCGCCGCGCCCGTTGTCGTGCGCGCCCCCACTCTGGCCGACGCCCCGAAAATTGAATCGCAGCACAGTTGCGCCTCGCGAATGCAGCGCTTTGGCCGCCTGGTACACGACTTTATTGTGCATCGTGCCACCGTACAGAGGATGCGGATGGCACACGACGGCGACGAACGGCGGCTCCGCGCTCGAGGAAGTCCAAAGCAGCGCTTCCAGGCGGCCCGCGAGCCCGGCCAGGAAAAGATTTCGATGAAAAACTTCTGCCATCAGGATGTTCGAGAAGCCATTTTGCAGCAGGGGATCATGCCAGCGTGAGAGAATTTCCGGCTCAGGACCTGTCGACTCGCATCCATTCCACGGCAACCGACGTGATCATGGCGCCCTTGCCATTTTCGGGATTAGCAACGGGCGCGAGGCCGGTCGAGTCCTCCATGGCCTGGACACGCACCACGCGTCCGGCGACCTCTCCCGTCTTCGACCATTCGCCCCACGGGATTTTCGCCAGTACTTTATCGCCCGGAGCGTAAATGTGCGACGTCTCGAAACGCGTGCCGTGCTTTGAAATATCCTGGGTCATGAACTCTTCCGGCCAGGGCGTTCCGGCCAGGCGAACGAAAATCGGCAATGCAAATGGAATCCGTTCCGAGCCGCGCCGCTCGGTACCCGCCGCCAGCTTTGCGGGCCGCGCGGTGTTTTCAAATCGGACCGCGACCCAATATCCGCCCTCGGGATCCGGCTCCACGCGCACCACGCGCGCCGGAGTTTCCGGCTGCGTGCCCGCGCCGGAATCAAATGGGAACAGTACCCACATGCGCGCCATGCAATCGCAGGCCTCGCTGCGATGAAACAGCATCCCATCCCGAGAAACATCGACGGTCTCGGTGACTTCCAGGCGCATACCGATCGGACCATGCCAACGGATCCGCGCCGGCATCTTGAGCTGCGCCCGGGGGTGTTTCCGAGGATAAAGGTAGGAGCCGGAATCGGCCATGGATCCATCCTAGCGGCACTGCTTGCGGAGGTCAAACATACATCCTCGCGAGCTTTCATGGCGCGCGAGCCTGTTTTTCGCGCTTGGCAAGCCGAGCACTCCGCGAAAGCCGTTGCACCGCCCGTCGCCCGATGGTAGTTTTGGCTCAGTTCCAAGCCGTGGAGGGCCCATGGAAAATGGTGTGGAGCGTCGCGCCGCCCGGCGATTTTCGATGATGCTTCCGCTAAAGGTCCGTTTTTCAGCCGAGAATGGCATTAGCGAAAAGTCCGGCGAGACGCGCGACGTAAGTTTCCGCGGGCTGTATTTCCTAATCGAGGCGAATCTGGAATCCGGCAGCTCGATCGAGTTTGTTCTGACCCTTCCACAACAAATTACCCTCGCTGGTGACGTGCATATCCGCTGCTACGCCCGCGTGCTGCGCGTCGATACGCAAGATGGACGCAACGGCGTGGCTGCGCAGATCGAGCGGTACGAGTTCCTTCCCGCCCTCGCTTAATTCGCGTCGCGCGTCGTCGAGAAATCACTTCTCTTATCTTTTCCGCTGGCGCAAAATTCAGTTTCAGGCATCCCAGCATGGCACGCCACACTCTGCTCATCGACGCTGACGACACGCTTTGGGAAAACAATATCTTTTTTGAAAAGACGATTGATGATTTCATCACGCGTCTCGAGCATCTCGGCTACACGAGGGAATATATCCGGCACATTCTGAACGAGACCGAGCGCCGCAATATCCGCCAGCACGGCTATGGCGTCCGCAGTTTTCGCCGCTCGCTCGAGGATACCTACCTGAAGCTAGCCGGGAACTCAGCGCGCCGCGAGATGGTAAAGGATATCGAACAGATGGCGCGCGAGCTGGAAGCTACGCCGCCGCACATCATGGACGGTGTGCCAGAAACGCTCGCGTATCTCGCGAAGCATCACCGGCTGATCATGTTGACCAAAGGCGAGCCGGCGGAACAGGCCGCGAAGGTCGAGCGCTCGGGTTTGCAGCCGCATTTCGACCACATCGAAATCGTGCTGGAAAAGGACTCATCGACCTATGGCCGGATGATCGAGCAATTCAAGATCGTGAAATCGCATGGCTGGATGGTCGGGAACAGCCCACGCAGCGATATCAATCCGGCTCTGCAATCGGGTCTGAACGCCGTGTTCATTCCGCACTCGGCCACGTGGGAACTTGAAAAATCCGAGCTCGAAAGCGGTTCTGGCCGCCTGCTGATCCTTTCCACGTTCCGCGAACTTCGGGGCCACTTCTAGAAATTCCGCATGGGATGAAGCTCAGGCAGACATATGAGGAAAATGAGCGCGGGCCTGCTGATGTTCCGTCGGCGCAAGGCTGATGTGGAATTCTTCCTGGTACATCCCGGCGGCCCGTTCTGGAGAAAGAAGGATCTTGGCGCTTGGTCGATACCGAAGGGCGAATACACGGAAGATGAGGAACCGCTCGAAGCCGCCAAGCGCGAATTTGAGGAAGAGACCGGCATCGTTCCGAGCGGGGATTTCATCGCGCTCGATGAAATCAAACAACCGAGTGGGAAGTTAGTGACGGCTTGGGCGTTCGAAGGAGATTGCTCTCCGCGCGAGATCCGCAGCAACACGTTTTCAATGGAGTGGCCGCCAAAATCGGGCAAGATGCAGGAATTCCCTGAAGTTGACCACGCCGGTTGGTTTTCGCTCCAGGGGGCACGGAAGCGGATATTGAAAGGGCAGCTCGGATTTCTCGAGCGATGCATGGCTCGAATCGGACTCGTCGCTGGAGATTCGATTCACCCAACGACCTAGGTCCGCGCCATTGGGCCTAGTATCAATGCTCGGCTTGTTCTTTCCGTTTATCTTGAAGCTTCACGCCGAATCGACGCCCGCAGTCCAATTTGTCCCCGGCGGTGAGTCGTGTACGCCTTCCTGGCAGCCCTCGGCACGGATAAGATGAATTGGCAAAGGGAGGGTAGGGAATTGTCTACGAATTACCAGCAGGAGTTCGCGGATTTCGAAGGCGTGGCCTATCTGAATGCGTCGCTGCAGGCGCCGCTGCCGCTCGCGTCGATTCGCGCAGCACAGGAAGCGCTCGAGTGGAAGAAGCGGCCCGACCGCTTGGGCGACAATGCATATTTCGATCTGCCCAATCGCATCCGCGAAAAAGCGGCGAGTTTGATCGCCGCGAAGCCGGAGGAGATCGCCGTGACCAGTGGCGCGAGCGCAGGCCTGGCGGCGGTCGCGGCGGGAATCGACTGGAGGTTGGGCGACGAAGTGCTGGTTGGCGTCGGCGAATTTCCGGCGCATTTTTCGACGTGGCTGCGCTACCAGCAGGCGGGGAAACTGCGGGTGCGCGTGATCGAGCCGCGCAGCCGATTCCTTTGCGCGGAGGATTACATCGCGCATCTCGGTCCGCAGACCCGCGTGATTTCGGCGAGTCTGGTTCGTTTCGACAACGGCGCGCGCATGGATTATTCCCCGCTCGGCGAAGCCTGCCGCAAGTTCGGCACAGCGCTGGTACTCGATATTACGCAGTTCGCGGGCTCCGGGCCGCTCGACATCCGCGCGACGGGCGCCACGATGGCGGTATCGAGCGGATACAAATGGATGCTGGGTCCCTACGGCTCGGGCTTCTTCTGGATCGCGGAGGAATGGATCGAGCGGTTGCCGCTGGGCGCTGTCTATTTCATGGCGCTCGAAGGCGCGCACGATTTTCACTCCATGCACGCGCGGGCGTATCGAGCCGTCCCCGGCGCGCGGCGATGGGACTCGCCGGAAACCGCGAATTTCATGAATCTCGCTGCATACGATGCCTCGCTCGATCTGATTTTGCGGATCGGACTGGATGAGGTCGCGAAATACGTGGATTCGCTCACCGGAAAAATCGTCGCGTGCTTGCCGCGCGACCGATGTGCGCTCGCATCGCCCGAGGAGCGCGCAAGGCGCGGGCCGTACGTTTGCGTTTCGGCGAGCCAGCCGGACAAGACGATGGCGCTATATGAAAGAGTTCGCGCTGCGAATATCCACGTGAGCCTGCGCGAGAACGCATTGCGGATTTCGCCGTCCATTTATAACTCGGCCGAACAGATCGACCGCTTGCTGCATGTTTTGTCGGCCTGATTCGAGCGAGACGCCAAAATCGCAGCGCGCTATTCGCGCGGATTGATGTAGCTGAAGGGCACGTAGACGACGCCTTCGAAATCCGTCGGCACGCCGGCGTGCGTACCCGGGCGGAATTTCCACTGCGCGAGGGCCTCCATGGCGTTCCGGTCCAGCTGCGGATCGAGTCCGCGGACCACCTGGATGCTGTCGACCGAGCCATCCTTGCGAATGATCGCGTAGAGGACGATTTGCCCGCGCACGTGGGCCTTGATCAGCTCGGGCGGGTATTTCGGATCAGCTTTGGCGATCGGTTCGGGGCACGCCACCAGCTTCTCGTCGTGCGCTCTCGGGCTATACGCCTCATCGAGTTCGGCGAAATCCATGATCCAGCTGCCACTTTCGCTTGTGAGATTCGGCAGGTTGACGTGCAACGTGTAGACTTCCTTGCCCGAAAGTATTTTCTCGGGCGGGATGCTCGGGTCGAGGTGGCTGACGTCGGTCGGCCCGCGGCGCGTGTCGCTTGAGGGCGTCAAAGGCGTCGTGACCTTCAAGTTCAGCGGCCGGTTCGCGCCCAGGCCACCGTTGCCGGGCCGCGGCGTGGGCGAGCTGACGCTGATCGCCGCCGGTAGATTGCTGGCACCCGCCCCATTGGCACCGCCTGCGACTCCCGCTGCGCTTCCCGATCCCGCGCCGCCGGCTCCTGAAACCGTCGCACCGCTTTTCGCGCCCGCCGCAGTGCCGCCCTTTCCGCCCTCCGGCGAAATCGAAATGCGCGCGGCGAGATTTCCGTCAGGTATGTTCACATTCGGCGCGGGCGGAGCGGGAGTCGCGGAAAGCGCGATCAGACTGCGCAAGCTTGATCCGCCCTGTTCCCCGGCTGATCCAACGTCCGGCGCCGCAGCGGCTTCCGCATGTGCCTCGCGGCGTCGCGCAATCGAGGTCGACATCGCATCGAGCGCCAGCTTCGGCTTTGCGATGGTGATCTGCGAAGGGACAATGTCGATCGGTCCCGGATTCTTTTCGGCGTTCGCGACATCGGGCGCCTTGGCATCAGCCAGTGTCCGCTGTTTCAATTTCGGCGCCGACGCGTTGGGAGCAAGTGCAAGATGCGGGCGCTGTAATTTCGCGCCCGCCCATTCGATGATATTCGGCAGCGGCGTCACAATTTTGGGAGGCGCAGCGGGCGCATCCGGACGTATCAAAGTTTGCCGCGGATGGGTGACGCGTACCGGGATCGAAATGATCGTCTGCCGCGGATGAAAATTCTCGGCCTGCTGCTCCACGGGCTGCTTCGGCGCTTCCTCTGCTTTTTTCCTCGACGTGTTCGCCGGCAAAGTGATTTTGGGCAGATCGGGTGGATCGTAAACCACCATATCCACCTCGAGCGGCGCGAGGTTCGGCTTTACCTCCGGCAGAAATCCCCAGATCGGGGAGATCAGAAGCCAGATAATCACCACGTGGCAGAGCACCGCAGCCATAAAGGCGCGGCCGGGCATCTTTCCTTCGATCCAATCGATCCGCGGCGTCCGGATCCGCTTGAGCTCCCAATCCTTCGGCGTGGGCGGACCGCTAAGCACGCTCGCGACGCTCGATCGAAAAATCTCACCGCGTGATTCCCAGTCGATGCCCAGATCCAGACGCGGCAATCGCGCGTGCGGAGGCAGCTCGACGAGTTGGCTATCGGCCGAGCGGAACTCGACCGGCAAGAAGGAAGCCATAGGAACGGATATTATACCCGAACGATGTGATGCGCCCGGGTCAGGCTGCGGCTGCCAGCCGATAGAAACTAAGCGCGGCGTCGCCCTGCTCGACCAGCCGGGTGCGTTCCAGACGTTGCAGACGCTCCGGCATGTCGACCTTGTTGCGATGCTCGACGATCACCATCCCCAGCGGCGCAACCACATGAGAAGCATCAAGATAGTCGAGAACGTCCGAAAGGCCGGGTTCGTCTTCATATGGTGGGTCGAGAAATATGAAATCCGCGAGGAGATGGCGCGAAGCGATGCGTTCGAGGCCGCGAAGCGCCGCCGCTTCAATCACTTCGGCGCCGGCTACTATTTTCAGGACGTCCAGATTCGCGCGGATCAGCCGCGTCGTCGCGGCGTGGGATTCCACGAAGATCGTTTCTTTTGCCCCGCGACTGATTGCCTCGATTCCGATCGCGCCCGTGCCGGCGTAAAGATCGACGAAGAGCGAATCCTCAACCGCGCGACCGAGAATGTTGAAAAGCGTTTCGCGCAGACGATCGCTCGTAGGACGGAGGCGCAGTTTGCCCGGGCCTTTCAGAAGTCTGCTTCGGAATGTTCCTGCGATTACGCGCATGACTTTGTCTCAGGAAGAGCCGGCGGGAGGCCGCGCTGCTTTACCCGACCGACGCCAATTGATAGCGTTTGCGCCACGCCGGGCTCACTTTTTCGAGCTCGGCGACCACCGCGTCTGCGCGCGCCGGATGTTCGGCCAACGCAAACGCCTCGCGTCGCGCGAATTCTAGCAGCTCGCGATCCCGCAATGGCTGTGCGAAGGCGAACGCCGCATCGCCGTGCTGCCGGGTCCCGAAAAATTCCCCTGGCCCCCGCAATTTCAGGTCGCGCTCGGCGATTTCGAATCCGTTCGAGGTGGCCACCATCGTTTCGATCCGTTCGCGTGCTTCGCCAGTGATCGTTTTCGGCGCAACAAGAATGCAGTGCGATTTTTCCTTGCCGCGCCCGATCCGTCCGCGCAACTGGTGTAGCTGCGCCAGGCCGAAACGCTCCGCATGCTCGATCACCATCACGGTCGCGTTCCCCACGTCCACGCCGACTTCAATCACCGTCGTCGCGACCAGAATATCTAGCTCGGCGCGGCGAAAACGCTCCATCACGTCGTCTTTCTCTTCGTTCTTCAATCGCCCGTGCAACAGCCCCACGCGCTGCTTCGGGAAAACCGTTTTCGCCAGCCGCTCGTACTCGGCTGTCGCCGCCTTCAACTCCTGTTTAGATTCTTCGATCACCGGATAGAGCACAAACGCCTGGCGGCCGGCGTTGATTTCGCGGCGCAGAAATTCCCAGACACCCGCGAGCTGCGCTTCGCTGGCCCACCGCGTATCGATCGGCGTACGGCCGGGCGGCAGCTCGTCGATTACCGAAATATCCAGATCGCCGAACAGCGTCAGCGCCAGCGTGCGCGGGATCGGCGTCGCCGTCATGACCAGCACGTGCGGGGCGCGGCCTTTGTCGATCAGCCGCTTGCGCTGGAGCACGCCGAAGCGGTGTTGCTCGTCCACGATCGCAAGCCCGAGCTTTGCAAAGCTCACGGGATTTTCGATCAGCGCATGCGTACCGACCAGTAATTTCGTCTCGCCGCTCGCCACTCGTCCCAGAATATCCTCGCGCTCGGCGCGTTTCTGTCCGCTGACCAGCAAATCGACGCCGTATCCAACCGACGCCAGGATTCGCCGCGCCGAAAGAAAGTGCTGCGCCGCCAGGATCTCGGTGGGCGCCATCAGCGCGGCCTGGTAACCGTTTTCGATGGCGATCGTAGCGGCTTCCAGTGCCACGATGGTCTTTCCGCTGCCCACGTCGCCTTCCAGCAAGCGGTGCATTGGAAACGGCTGCTCGAGATCCGCCGCAATTTCTGCGAGGACGCGCTTCTGCGCGGCCGTGGGCTTAAACGGCAAAATCCGCTTCAGCGCCTCGCGCACTTTGTTCTCGCGCACGCGCATCGCAATGCCCTGCACGCGATGTTCGCGCTGCCGCCGCAGCGCCATGGCCAGCTGGTAATAAAAGAACTCCTCGAAAATCAGCCGCGCCTGCGCCGGGCTGCGGAACGTGTTCAGCTTCTCAACGCTCCCGTCCTTCGGCGGAAAATGAGAATACAGCAGAGCCTCGCTCCGCGCCGGGAAGCGGTACCGTTCGCGAATTTCCGCGGGCAGCGGATCGGGCACGCGTCCATCGAAATCGCGCAACAGGGCGTACATGATTTTCCGCAACATGCGCGAACTGATCCCGCCGATCGCCTCGTAAACCGGGACGATCCGCCCCACCTCGGTCGAATCGCCGGGCGCTTCATCCGCCGCGCTGACGACTTCGATTTCGGGGTTCACCATTTCGAGCCGGTTCGGCCGGTGCGGATCGAAATCGGCCTTTCCGTGCACCACCAGCCGCTGGCCTTCCTTCAAGCGGCCTTCGAGGTACGCGCCATGAAAAAATCGCGCGTGCAGCTGGCCCGAGCCGTCGCGAATCGTCACGTGAAACACGGGCGGGCGCCCGCCGCCCCGAAATCGCACGGTGTTGCCGCCGCCTGCTCCGACCTCGCCGAACACGGTCGCAATCTGCCCGGGAACGATTTCGACGATCTTCGTAAACCGCACACGATCTTCGTAGCGAAACGGGAGATACCCCAGCAGGTCGGCCACGGTCATGATGCCGCGTTCTTCCAGCGCGGCAGCGCGCTCGGGCCCTACGCCGCGCAAAAACTTCACCGGATTATTGAGAGCGATGGTCACGCGATGGATGATTGTCGCACGGCGCGGGGTTCTTCAATCGCGCCGCCCGGCGAGAAGTACGGGGAAAGCCGTTCGCTATTTGCCGTCGACCGAAAACGTCAGCAGTACATTCCCCGCCGTGCTGCCCTGAAAGAAGTAACCCGAATTCACGTACAAGATCCCGCCGACAATCACCGGTCCAGATTCATCCAGCGACCCACCGCTAGCCTTCACGCCGTTCACCGTCAGGTAGGTGCGCTCGGTATCGACGTCCCAAAGGATGTTGCCGTCTTTCGCTGAATACGCGCGCAGGTGCCCATCGACGCCGCCCGAAAAAATCACGCCGGGAATCGCCGTCACCGCGGCCGATTGCGCGGGGCTGCATCCGGGCTTTCTACACCCCGGATGCGGCGTGTGCCAAACAACGTCGCCGCTCGCAAGACTGAGCGCCCAGACCCCGCCGCCGATCTTCGGATCGAGCTCGTACGGCACTCCATAAACGGAATCGCGCCCGGCCCCTGACCCGCGGGCCGCAGCCCGCCGCTGCACATCGGAAACCGCCACGTAGATATTGTTCGCGTCCGCCGCCGAGCCCCACTGCACGCCGCCAAGCGTCCCGCCGCGCCCCACGCGCCGCTGCCACAAAAGTTTCCCGCGCGCGTCCGGATCGACGGCATAGACCACGCCGGATTTCGCCCCGGCCACGAGAGCTCGATGCCCGTGGGCCAAATCGACCAGAATCGCCGACGATCCGAAATCGAAATCCGGCCCCTTCGACGCCGGGCAATTCACCTGCTTCTCGCCGGGAAGATCGCAGTCGATGTTGTACGCGTCCCGGTGCGACATCTGGCTCGACCACTCCTGGTATCCAGTCTCCAGATCGAACGCCATGAAAGCATCGGACGTGTCCGTGGGCGGATCGGAATAATTGTCGCCGGTCGTCGCGTACACCATGTGGTGCGCCAGGTCCACGGTAGGCGACGACCAGATTCCTGCGCCGGACGGCCCCCAAAGCTGCACCCCTTGCGCATTCTTCCGCACGGGCGCGGCCGGATCGGCGATCGTGTTCGTCTTCCACATCACTTTGCCCGTGGTCGCGTCCAACGACGACACGCTGCCGCGGAATTTGCAGCATTCAGCTGTCGCAGCAGCCCCGCTCACCTCTTCGAGCGATGAAACGCCCACGTAGAGCCGGCCGTCCGCAAGTGTCGGCGCGCCGGTGACGTGCACATCCGGATGCGGATCAAGGGTGGTCTTCCAAAGCGGCCTGCCATTCGCAGCATCCACAGCATAAACATTCCCATGCTGGTCGCCGAAATACGCGGCCCAATGCGTGGGAGGCGCGTTGGGGGTCGCATTCTCATGTACGCCCGTAAATTCGCCCACCGTAATCGCCGTGCGCACAGGAGAATCCGTGTCGATTCGCCAGTAAATGCAACCTCGACGCGCGTCGATCGAATAGACTTTCCGAGCCGCGCTCCCTACGAACACGCGCCCGCCCACCACCGTCGGCTGGGCGTAAGCCTGATTCGCGTTCTCATAACCGAACGCCCATTTCAATTTCAGCTTCGGAACATCCTCAGCGCGCAGCCCCGCCATGGCCGCCGGCTGAAACCGATGCTGTGTTCCATCGACGCCCCAGCCGTTCCAGTGCGGGTCATCCGGTTTCGGCGCAAACGTTGTGTGAATGCGATCCGACCCGCATGCGTCGATGATGATGTTGCGCGTGTCGGCGTACTCGGGCGGCCCCCCAATGCCGTCCTCACTCGTAGAGCCATGGCCGATCCCGAGAGCCGAGGCGTTTCTCTCCGGAGTTTTTCCAAGATATTCCGCAATCACCACCTTGTCATTTGCCGAGAGCGTCGCGGCTTGCTGCTTCATGGCGCCGTTAATAAGCGCATCGAGGATATTCTGGCGAGACATCTGCCGGATCGCGCTGGGCGCGGGGGCGCGCGCAACCTGCCCTTCATGGCATGAGGCACAATGCGCGCGGTAAAGCGCTTCGCCCTGGCTCGGCGGCGCGTTCGCGTTTTGCGCGCGCGTCACGGCCCCGGCGGAGGACAGCAAGGCCAGCGCGCCCGCCGCCGCAATCGTGCCCAACCAGCATCTTCTCTCGCTCATTTCGCGGATTCCTCGAGTAACTGCTTCAAATATCCCTGCCAGACCTCCGCGTGCGTGTGGGTTCCATGGCCGTAGGTTTCAAGCGAAGCGGGAACCAAAATAAACCGCCCCTTCTTCAACCGCTGCACCTCGGTCTGGGCCATTGTCAGTTCCGGCGGGTTGATAAAATCATCCGCGGAATTCACCCACATGACGGGCGCCTTAATTTTCTCAAGGTTCGTCGACGGGTCGTAGTTCCGCGATGCGCTCACCGCATAGAGAAAATCGTTCGCGTCGTAGGTTTTCGCGGTTGTCGCCCGATAGTCTTCGAGATACTTGTCCGCGGCGTCGCGGGTGGGATCGTTTTTCTGCATTTGTAGCGGTGCGCTCCCCGCGATCAGCAGCATGTCGGTTGATATTTCCATTGCCGCGCGGGGCTCGGTGGTGTAGTCGCCGTTCTTCCATTCCGGATCGTTGCGAATTCCGTCGATCACCATCTTTCGCCAGATGCGATTCCGCCCCGCCACGGCCACCGCCTGGCAAGCCAGCGGCATGAGCGCGTCCATATCATCCGGGTGAGTCTCGCCCCACACGAACGAGTGCATGCATCCCATCGACGTGCCCAGAATCAGCCGCAAATGATCGACGCCCAGGCCCTTTTCGACCAGCTCGTGCTGCGCCGCCACCATGTCGTCGTAGTCGTACTGCGGAAAATGCGCGCGCATGCCGTCGCTCGGCTTGCTCGATTTTCCGTGGCCGATGTTGTCGGGAAGGATGATGTAGTAGCGCGCGGCGTCGAGCGGCTGTCCCGGGCCAAAAAGAACTCCGGCGAAAATCGGATTGAGGAAAGCGGAGCCCTCGCCGCCCGTCCCATGCAGGATCAGCACCGCGTTCGTCACGTGCCCGCTCGCGTCGCGCTGCGGAGCACCAACGGTGCGGTAATGCATCCGTAGCTCGGGCAGTGTCTCTCCCGATTTGAAATGAAAATCATGGATCACGTAGTCGCTCTCTTGCACGGACAACAGCGACGATTGCTCGTGCGGGGCAATTCGGTGGGTCGCAACCGGCTTTTGCGGTTGCTGCGCGTTGAAGTACCCTGGCGCAGCCAGCACCGCCGCCGACAGAACCGAAATCAAAACATGGACGCCGCGTCGCATTATGAAGATCACCTCGTCGCCGCACTCTACCACGAGCCGCGCCCCCGATTTACATGTCGCCTCCGCGGAGCTATATTGAGCTCGGGCCCTTCCTGGGCGGCAGATTATGGCGACGGCGCGGCAATTTCTCGGGGCGACTCCCCGTCGGTGGGTGGAATACCTGATGGCCATCCTTCTCGGCAACGCAATCTACTTTTTCTCGCTCGCTCCCCATCTTCCGATGTCGATGCGCCACACGACTCCCGCAACGGACTGGGGAACGCTGGTCGATTTCGTGGTCTGCGTCTGCGTGTACGGCCTGATTCGCCTAGGCGCGTACATTCATCATCGTTGAGAGTTCCAAAATTCTAGGTTTCACGCAGCGGCGGAGATCGCCGGCGGCTTCGCGCCGCGAATCACAAGCCATAGCATCAGCGCGATCTCGCCGAGCAGAATCGGAAACGACCAGTTGAACACTTTGGCCTGAAATTGAGGCGCGAAGATGCCGGCGAACCCAGTTTGCCACCAGCGCGCTATGGATGATGTTTTTACTCGGCAGCGATGTTCGGGCATGATCCGCCGATGTATTTGCGGTCGGCGACGGCGACGCGTTTTCCCTCTTTCGCAAACGTCCACGCCGCGACCGTCGAGCCGGTGCCGCCTCCGAGAATCAGGATGTCAAAGTCCTCCGCGCGCGTCGCGTTCGGTTGATCAGCCGAAGAATTGGCCGCCGTCGAGTTCATAGGAAGTCTCCGGATCGAATCTTGAAAAAATGTCGAAAAAAAGAGGATCGCTGGAGAGCCCGCGTGATCCAGCCTCCAGACGGACGCGCCGCCGAAGTACTCGCCGTCAAGCCCCGTATGGTCGTAACAACCGTCGCAGCTTCGATTCACGGTGCAGCCCATGAGATTCCTCGACCATGGCTGCGGCTGGATACACCCGCCCTGCCAATTTGACCGGAACAAACGGATAGCCTCGCGCGTATTTAACTTGGTAGAACCCGCGGGTCGGCGGCAGACTCATTGCGTGCGAGCCAGCTAGGGCCATGATGACCCCCATACCAGGCGATGAACTTCAATCCGGAGAGCATCGAATACCCTTGGGGGCGCCTCCGGGTCCATCCGACCCTGCCAAAATGGCTCCCGACGGTGCTAACGAACCCCCCGCAGGACCGTCTATCCCTGTGGAAGCGGCGGAAAAGCCCTTGGCGAGGGCTGAATCCAGGTTGGTTAAGGACCAGATGGGCGCGATGGATATGGCCGTCGCACTAGAAGCTGATGCGCGGCAGGCAGCTGCGGTGAAGCTCGCGGACGAGCAGGCGCTTG
>DATNKM010000099.1:0-14328 GCA_035603395.1 Candidatus Acidiferrales bacterium | reverse complement strand
CGATCACAAAGAAATCGAGCGCACCGAGCGCTGCGCACAGATCTTCGGCAATGTGGCGAAACTACCGGCCGAACAGCGCCGCGTGATCGAAATGCGGTTCGCCGAAGAAAAGAGCATCGCCGAAATCGCAAAGGCGCTCGGGAAATCGAACGGTGCCGTGAAGCAGCTCCAGCATCGCGCATACACGAAGTTGCGCGAGCAGGCGCTGAAGGGTTTTGCGGGCAAGGCAGG
Organism: Candidatus Acidiferrales bacterium; assembly: GCA_035603395.1. Lineage (GTDB taxonomy): Bacteria > Acidobacteriota > Terriglobia > Acidiferrales > UBA7541 > Palsa-295. The sequence continues at coordinate 14,097 of DATNKM010000099.1, read as the reverse complement.
TGGACGAAATGGCTAGACAAACACCAGCCGAGAAATTCAATCGAGCGTTGGAGCGGCAGCTATCCACACCGAAGGCGCTGTTGACCGCGCTGGAGTTCGAAGAGATTCGCGCTGCCGGGACCACGCCGCTCCCAAGCCTCACCCATGCCTTGCGTGATATTCCGCGCGAAGGGTTCAAGGAACGTCTGCGATTCAATCTGGAGAGGAGAGCAAAGATGGCCACACGCACACAAGCAGCGCCGGAGGCACGCGCCAGCGCCACGCCGTATCTCAGCGTCCGGAACGCCGCCGCGGCGCTCGAATTCTACAAGAAAGCTTTCGGCGCAACCGAGGTCATGCGTCTGATGCAGCCCGACGGGCGCGTTGGCCACGCCCAGATCGATATCGAGGGCGCCCGCATCATGCTCGCCGACGAATTCCCCGAGTTTGGCTTCAAAAGCCCGGAATCGCTCGGCGGATCCTCCGTTCACATTAATCTCGACGTCAAAGACGTGGACGCCATGGCCCAGCGTGCGGTCGCGGCGGGGGCGAACATCGTGCGGCCGGTCGAAGATCAATTTTACGGAGAGCGTTCGGGCCAGTTCCGCGATCCGTTCGGCTTCATCTGGTCGATTTCGACGCACAAAGAGACGCTTTCAACCGAAGAAATGCAGCGCCGCATGGATGAAATGTCGAGGAACGAAGCCGCCCCACCGACGAAGAAATACATTCGCGAAGGATTCCACAGTATCACGCCGTACTTGGTTGTTCCGCATGTGGCGCAGCTAATCGAGTTTCTAAAGGGCGCGTTCGGTGCGGAGGAGCGATTCCGCGTGAATCGGCCCGGCACTGAGGTCATCATGCACGCCGAGCTGAAAATCGGCGACTCTATGCTCGAGATAGCCGACGCCAACGATCAATTTCCGCCCACGCCGGCGACGATGATCTTGCACGTGGACGATGTGGACGTTGTCTTCCAACGTGCGGTCGAGGCGGGTGCCACTGTGTTGCAGCCGGTGGCCGATCAGGAATACGGCGCGCGGAGCGCAACGGTACAGGATGCCTCCGGCAACAAGTGGAGCATCGGCAAGCCGTCTCCCGGCAACGCTATCTTCAAGGACTACCGCAGCATCACCCCGCATTTCAATCCGCTGCGCGCGCCGGCGATGATCGAATTCCTGCAAAAAGCGTTTGGCGCCGAAGAAGTCTATCGCGCTCAATCGCCCGACGGGGTGGTCCATCACGCGCAGATGCGCATCGGTGATTCTGTGATCGGCATGGGAGAAGCCTACGGGCCGTATCAACCGGCGCCTGCCACGCTGCACCTCTACGTTCCGGACGCGGACGCGTTGTATGATCGCGCCCTGCGCGCCGGCGCGACTTCGATCCAACCGGTCGCCGAGCAGCCCTATGGCGACCGCAGCGGCGGAGTGACAGATCCGTTCGGCAACAGGTGGTTCATCGCCACGCACATTCGCGACGTTGCATTCTAGCGTCGCCGCAGGAGGTCGGCATGACATGGGCGCGATGGGTTTTTTGGTTCGCCGCGGCGTTGGGTTTCGCTGCCGTGTACCCGCTCTACTACGCAACGGGCTCGCCTACGTACTACGGAATGATTGCGACGCTGATCGCCTGGCAAACCGCGTTCGTTGTGATCGGCGTCAATCCGCGCCGATATCGCTGGCTGATGATTCCTGCTGTGCTCGAAAAAGCGCTCTGGATGGTGACTCTTGCTGTTCTCTACACGAAAGGTCAGGTCGACCACCGAACCATCGCCGTGAATGCCGCGACGCACGGCTTGCTCGGTGTGCTGTTTCTCGTGGCGTTCGTGGTCACGCCCAAAGCGGAGCCGCCCCAATGACCGCTGCCGAATTTCGCCGCATCGCGCTGGGCCTTCCCGAAGCCGTGGAGAATGCCCACCAGGATCATCCGGATTTCCGCGTCAACGGAAAAATCTTCGCCACGCTCGGCTATCCGGACAAATCCTGGGGAATGGTCAAACTGTTTCCGGATCAGCAGTCCCGTTTCATGAAAGCCGAACCGAACGTATTCGTCCCCGCGGCGGGCGCCTGGGGCAAGCGCGGATCCACCTGCGTGAACCTGAAAAACGCAAAGAAGCAAATCGTGCAGAAAGCGATGCAGGCCGCCTGGGAAAACACAGCGCGTAAAAGCCTCGTCGCCAAGCGGTGCTAAGATCTAGCTGGACGCAGCAGGGAACTAACAAGTGCGGACGAGAAGCAAGACAGACATGAGCGCCGTAGGCGCGGAACAAGGTAGCCCAGCCCGGAAGGGCTGGGAAACAAAGCGATCTAGAATCCCAGCGCCGTCGGTACAACACATTTTGTTGTGCGCAGCGTCTCTGAAGTGAAGACTGTTGTTTGTCTGACGACCTATTTAACAGCTGGCAAAGGCTGTGCGGGTTCTGTTGCCTCATCCTTGGGCCGCGTCCGATCGACGGCTAACCCAGCCTGCGTAGCGATCACCGTAAAAATATTCAAATCGTCCACGGTGAACATCCCGCGCTTCGACAGATTATCGACGTAAAGCAATCCCAGTCGCCGCTCGCGCGTCCCCAGGGGCGCGCACATCGCCGACTGCATCCCCGAATTCGCAATACTCGCGCTCGCCGAAAGCCGCGGATCAGCCTGCGGATCGGAAACCAGCAACGGCAATCCTCCGTGCATCACCTGCCGGATGATGCTTTGCGAAATTGTCAGCTGCGGCGCGCCCTTGCCCGGCCACGCGTTCGATCCCGGCTTATAACGGATTAGCGCCGGTTCGAATCCATAGCCGCCGCGGCTGAAATCTCCGCCGCCGATTGAGTTCTTGTCGAGCAACATCGTGAATCCGCGCTCGGCTCCATCCATCTCGAGCACCAGATCGAGCGCACGCTTCGTCACATCTTCGACCGTGGTCACTTCCCTCAGCACGCGATTCACGCGATAGAGCAGCGTCAGCAGTCGGTTCTCCTGCTCCAGAGCGTTCACGCGATCCTTGGCGCTACCGTTTTTGTCCACTTGTGGAGAATCCGCCAGGCTTAACGGCTGCGTGGGCAAGAACGATCCGGAATAAGCGGATTCGCGGATCACTTTCTCGACTTTCGAAGGGAGCTTCGGCGTTCCATACGCCACCATGTTCCGTGTTAGCGAATCCTCGAAGTATCGAATGCGGTATTCGCCGAGAACAATTTCGTCGTTCGCCTGCAGGTAGGCTTCCTTCACCGGCTCGCCGTTTACTTTCACGCCGTTCGCGGAGCCGCGGTCGATGATTTGCCACCGGCCGTCTTCCGTCGCTCGCACCACCGCGTGCTGCCGCGAAATGCTCGGATTGTCGAGCACCAGGTTGTTCGACTTCGCCCGCCCCACCACAATCGGCCGGTCGCCCAGCAATTCAAAAACGCGCGAGCCTTCGCTCGCATGATGAATCAAGAATCGAGGCATATAAATGACTCCGCCTCAATCTTCAGCCGCCCCCCTGCCCAAATCAATGGAACACGGGTGCACCATTGTCTGATCGTTAACGGGGAGGGTTCCTTTGGCTGGGCGTAAGAAGGCGAAGCCGTACCTCAAATTTGCCCTGCTGAATCCGTGGATCGAACTCAGCTGACCCTGACCCGCCGGCAATTCGGACGGCGGCCCTTATTCACTGGTGGTATTTGACGTCGAGGGGCGCGTTCATCTGCGGGACATGAAGGTTCTTCTTCTCAAACGCCGAAATGTCGCCTTCGTGCAACAGCGTGAGCCCGATATCATCCAAACCCTTCAGCAGGCACTCGCGCCGGAAAGGATCGATCGTGAACGAATATCGCAGGCCCTTGTCATCGGTCACAACTTGCTGTTCGAGGTCAACGGTGACGCTGTAGTCTTCAGCCGCCGCCGTCCGCGCGAAAAGCTCATCGATCTGCTCGTTGGAAAGCGTCACAGGGCAAATTCCGTTCTTGAAGCAGTTGTTGTAAAAAATATCTGCATAGCTGGGCGCCAGAATCGCCCGAAACCCGTAATCCAGAATCGCCCACGGCGCATGTTCGCGGCTTGACCCGCATCCGAAATTCGCCCGCGCCAGCAGCACGCTCGCGCCCTTGTAACGCGGCATGTTTAGCACAAAGTCCGGATTTGGCTTCTCGGCCGCCAAATACCGCCAGTCGTAAAACAACACGCGCCCATACCCCTCGCGCGTCAGCAGCTTCAAGAACTGTTTCGGCACCATCTGGTCCGTGTCCACGTTCACGCGGTCGATCGGTGCCACCATACCCGTCAATTTTGTGAATGGCTGCACGCTATTCCATCCCTTCCACGCCAGACCACTCGCGAATGTCGACGAAATGCCCCTCGATCGCCGCCGCAGCCGCCATCGCCGGACTCACCAGATGCGTCCGGCTGCCTTTGCCCTGCCGCCCCTCGAAATTTCTATTCGAAGTTGAAGCCGACCGCTCGCCGCTCGGCAGTACGTCATCGTTCATTCCGATGCACATCGAGCAGCCCGAATCGCGCCATTCAAATCCAGCGTCGCGGAAAATTTTGTCGAGCCCTTCCCTTTCCGCTACTGCTTTCACCATGCGCGACCCCGGCACCACCAGCGCCTGCTTCAGTGATTTCGACACATGCCGCCCGCTCGCCACCTTCGCCGCCGCCCGCAAATCCTCGATCCGCGAATTCGTGCACGAGCCGATAAACACGCGATCCACGGGGATATCTTCCATACGCGTTCCCGGCTTCAAATCCATGTAAATCAGCGCCCCCTCGGCCGCCTTGCGATCCACCGGGTCGCTAAACGACGAAGGATCCGGCACCCGCCCGGTAACCTGCGTAACCATGCCCGGATTCGTCCCCCAAGTAACCATCGGCGCAATCTCGGCGGCCCGCAGCGTCACGGTCGCGTCGTACGCAGCGCCATGATCGCTCGCCAGCGCCTTCCAGTCCTCCACCGCGTCCTGAAATTCCTTCCCCCGCGGCGCAAACGCGCGCCCTTCGATGTACGCAAAGGTTGTTTCGTCGGGCGCTACCATACCGGCGCGGGCTCCGCCTTCGATGGACATGTTGCACATCGTCATGCGGCCTTCCATTGACAGCCCGCGCACCGCTTCTCCGGTGTACTCCACCACATGGCCGTTGCCGCCGCCGATGCCGATCTTGCCGATGATCGCCAGAATGATGTCCTTCGCGGTCACTCCGCGCGGGCGCTTGCCCTGCACGTCGATCTTCATCGTCTTCGATTTGAATTGCGATAGGCACTGCGTCGCAAAAACATGCTCTACTTCGCTTGTCCCGATGCCGAATGCCAGGGCGCCGAACGCGCCGTGCGTCGCTGTGTGGCTGTCGCCGCAGACGATCGTGCATCCGGGCAGCGTGATGCCCAGCTCCGGCCCGATCACGTGCACGATGCCCTGGTTGCGGCTGTTCATGTCGAAAAGGTTGATGCCGTTTTCCTGGCAATTGCGCGCCAGCGCTTCGAATTGCAACTTCGCGTCAAGATCCAGTACCGGCGCAAGGCGGTCTTTCGTCGAGACGGAATGGTCCATCACAGCAAATGTCAGCTCGGGGCGCCGGACCTTGCGGCCCGCGACTTTCAGGCCGGAAAACGCCTGCGGAGTGGTGCCCTCGTGGATCAGGTGCCGGTCGATATAGATCAGCGAAGGTTTGCCGGGCTCGTCGCGGACAATGTGCGAGCCCCAAATCTTTTCGTACAGTGTGCGTAAAGCCATCAGTTAACTTTTACCATTCCCCTGAAACATTTTAGCAGGTGCCCAGGCTGTCCGCTACTCGCAGAAGAGACCGAAACGGAGCGAACGGCCTATACCGGCAACGATCTAACCGATCAGTCGCTCTGCCCCGGGGGAAGCAATGAGGCGCAGAACGATCAAGGCCGGGTTCTTCTTTGTGATGCTGCTTCCGGCGACCGCTGTGGAGCAGGACGAACAGTTCGCCGCGCCCTAAAACTCAACCGGGTACCGGCGCGACCATTAGGCGTGAACCAGAGCCGGATCCGAAGAATTAGAAATGCCCCACCATCACACCAAATCGAAGATGGCGTGCCCGGAAAATCGCTTCGAAACCGGAAACTAATCTTTGATTGCGGCGATTGTTACCACCGGGACGCAGAAGAATATCGCGTTGTCGACGATTTCGATGCGCAGCGCGCTGGTTAGCGCTGGGCTTGCGTTGCGGAATAGCTGCGTCAGCTCCGCTACGGCCTCGGGCGGCGTGTTGATCCGCCGCACCCACGCGTCGAAGCTCATCGGGCCGCCGTTCTCCGTGGCGAAGCCCGTCTCTTCGGCGAATACGCGCGGGCCCGCGTCCTCGACCATCGCGCGCCACTCGCAGGGCGAATAATTCCGCACGTGCGAAGAATCGCGCAGCCGTTCCATGCGATCCCACTGCGCGGCCGGCTCCGGATCGTTCTCATGGCCGGGCGGCGCGGTGCTGTCCACGATCAGCAGGCGCGCGCCGGGCCGGGCCACGCGCGCCATCTCGCGCACCGCCGCGCGCACGTCCGCAAAGTGATGCGGCGCCTGGCGCACCGTCACAATGTCGAAGCTCGCATCGCGGAAGGGAAGCTTCTCCGCCGGCCCCTGCTGCGTGTAGACGTTCGCCAGCCCGCGCGCGGCGGCGTTGCGGCGCGTTTCCAGTATCATCTCCCGCGTCAGGTCGTACGCGATCACGCGCGCCACGTGCGGAGCCAGCGCCAGTGCCGTATGCCCCGCCCCGGTGGCGATGTCGAGCGCCGAGTCTTTCGGCTGGGGCGCAGCCAGCTCGACCACGCGCTGCAGCGCGCTGGCATCCGCATGCACCAGACTCGTGCCGTAAGCCGTCGCCGCAGCCCCGAATTGCGATTGCACGCGCTCGTGTACGGTCTGGGGCGCGGTCGTGTCTTTAGTCGATTGTGTCATCCACATTCCCCTGTCCATAGAAAACGTGATCTCCACGCGGCTGTCCAACTATTTAAATTTTATGGGGTGATTTGCGGGAGATATGGAGTTGCGGCGGGACCGAGGGAACTGCAATAGCGAGTCGCCGCCATGCAGGGCTCCGCAACGGCCTGCCGCAGCAGAGGTCCAAGAGCCTTGCAGGCCCACGAAAAACCGTGCGTCTTAGATAATCAGCTTTACCCGCGGTGGTTTTCCCTCGGCACGCCATTTGTGACCCGGTTGGTGGCGCACCTCAAGTCCTAGCAACGGCCCCACCTCACACGGCAAGGCTGGGGCGCCCGCAAGACATTCAGTACCCACTCGCGCGTCATTTCCCGAACGCGATGTTGATGCCAGTCGAAAGGATTACGTCGTTGGATTTTGTGGTGGGTATCGGCGGGTTTGTTACGTAGCGGTCGCTGACCGAGATTTGCCAGCCGAGCCATTTGTTGATTTTCGTTAGGGCGTTGGCGTCGAACGAGGCGCGGTATTGGCTGAGGTCGTCGAGATCGGGGTAGATCGACGCGGTTTCGTTGAGCGTGGTGAGCGACCCGAATTTGTGCATAAAGACTTCGCTGAAGGTGAGGCCCGGGAGATTGCGCTGGAACGAAGGCGAAGGGTTAGCGACCGTGCCGTTGTAGGTTTCGCGCGTATAGTTGACGCCGCCGAGGATGTCGAGCGTAGTCTTGGGATTGGCGATGGCGTGCACGCCGGTGCCGACGGTATAAATCGCGCGAAGCGTGAGGTCCTGCAGCTCGTCATGCGTGAAATCGCCTTCGGCCGCGGCGAAAAGTCTAGGCGTGAAGTTGCGGTTGTATTTGATGGAGCCGAGGACGGCATTGGCGGTGACGCCCCCGCCGGGCGCGTTGTCCGTGGTGTAGAGGGAGGACTCACTGACGCCGAAATCGTCGTAGGGAGTTTTGCGCTCGACGGCGGAGGCGGTATTCAGGTTCGTGGTTTCGCTGTTTCCGCGCGCGAGGGAGAGTCCGACCGTGCCGCTGCCTTTCCAGTCCTGCTTCCAGGTGGGATGCTGGGATTTTTCGAACGCAGTTTCGCTTTCGGCCGTGCGGATCGCGGCGATTTTATCGTAGGAGACTTCGACCGATTCGCCGGCCGCTGTGTGCACGTTGAGAGTTTTCGCGCCGGGCGTGACGGTGCCGGTGACCGTTTTCTTGTCGCTGGTGGTGATGTAGAGCGGCTTGTCGGCGACGAGCTCCTTGATCGATGCCCATTTTATTTTCACGTCGCCTGCGTAGTCGGTGTTGAGCGTGAGCGTCTTGCCGTCGGAATCGGAGATTTTGCCGGTGATGCGGTCGCCGTTGGCGAGCGTGACGGTTTCGGCTTTGATGGCGGCTGGCGCGAATGAAAGGATGAGTGCGACGGCAGCGAAGATTCCTGCGAGTTTCATTATTTCCCCCAAGGTCTGCAATCGGTTTTCTAATCTCGGAACGAGGGCTGGCTGGTCCGCAGGGCTGGCGGATACGACGGCCACATTTTACACGTGGTAGAATCGAAATTCTTCGAGCAAAATTCAAAAATCGTGAACGCACAAGTCCAATCGGCAGCGGCGTCGACAGTGGCGCGCCCGTGCCCGCTCTGCGGCGCGGCAGAGCGCCAGGTGCTGACGCGCCGCGAGCCGTGGGCGATCGTCGAGTGCGCGGCTTGCGGGATGGTGTTTATCGGCAGCGAGCTGGCGTACGACGTGCAGGCGCGGGATTTCGATTGGGATAACGAGCACTCGAAGGAAGCGGAGCGGCGCAAGCGCAAGCAGCCCGTTTTCGTTTTCTTGTCCCGCCTATTAAAACCGCTGCGGCCGAATACGAATGGGCGGATGCTGTCGCAGACGCTCCGATGGGCGCGGGCGGGGAAGCTGGTGGATTTCGGCTGCGGCGACGCGGGATTTCTGGTGCTGGCGAAGCCGCATTTCGATGTGATGGGGATCGAGCTGAGCCCGCGAGGCGCGGAGATTTCGCGCTCACGGATTTCGCGTGAGGCGATTCTGGAAGGCCCGGTGACGGAAATGGCTGCGACGCTGCCGGCGGGCGCGTTCGACGTGGTGACGCAGTTCGGCTACATCGAGCACGAGTGGGCGCCGATTGCGGGGTTGCGCGCGGCGCACCGGCTGCTCCGGCCCGGCGGCGTGACGGTGATCAAAACGCCGAATTACGCGAGCTGGAACCGCACGATTCGCGGGATGGAATGGTGCGGGTATCACATTCCGGCGCACTGCAACTATTTTTCGCCGCGGACGCTGGCGGAAATCGCGCGGCGTGCGGGATTCGAACCGCTGCAGCGTCCGCTGGCGGATTGCCTGCCGACCAGCGATTCGCTGTGGATGGCGGCGCGGAAACGCGAGTAGGGAAGTGCGCGCCCCGGGCGGGATATTTTCTTTGTAGTTGAACGCGGATACAATAGGCACGGGCCAAGCGGACCGTTTCCAGGCGGTGAGCGTGCGGCGCATCGGCATCGTCCTCGCATTGGTAGTTCTCGGCAGCGGGCTCGTGGCTTCGGCGCGAGTCGACGACGATCCTCGGCAAGGTTTTCCTCTGATTCCCGGCACGGAGTGGGTCTATCGCGGATTCGTGCGCTCGTTCGATCAGGACTCGTCGACTGGGAAAGTTACGCCCGTCACGTGGACGATGACGGTGGTTCACGAGTTCGAGCGCGGCGGCGTGAGCGCTGCGGTGGTGAAGGGGTTTCCGTCGGATCTGGATTGGTCCGACGGGCACACGGAGCCGCAGCTTTCTGTTCTGATCGGGACGCAAGACGCGCGGTTCTACGTGAATACGCTGTCGGGGGCGGGCGTCACAATGGATCAGATCGAGGACGTGAAGTATTCGTTCGTGAATCTAGTTCGCGACGACGACGGGTTCTTGCAGCTCCCGCTTGCGCAGGGCAAGCGATTCTTTTGCGATCAGGGAGCGGAGAATCGTCAGGATTCTGAATATTGTTGGGTGACAGGGCCGCCGCGTCTTGTCGAGTTAAACCACGTGGCGGGCATCGCGCCGGGCGGGCGAATCGCATACGAGGTCGAATTCTCCACGAATCCCGACGACAGGGAGTTTGAGTTCGTGGACGGCCTCGGCATCACGAGCTATCAGTATCATCACCATGGAACGATCGCGGAGACCGAGTTGCGTCTGACCGAGTTTCATCCTGCCAGCGAATCGGCGAGCCGTTGATGTTTCGTCGCTGAAGAAAAAGCGTAAGGCTCCATAGTACGACACTGACCTTCGCCTGTACAAAAACTGTACCTCGCGGTTGTTGACGCGGGATGACGTCCTCGCATATTTTCCTTCCCGCATTCGCATGCCGTCTCTCAACGACTCGGCTGCGAGTGGAACCCTACATTCTCTGAACCTTCAAGTCGACGCCCAGCCTTGAGGCCGAAAAAGTTGGAACGCGAGAGATGTGTCTCGCAGCTTTCAACCGCACGGACAAGGAGAAGCAAACGATGAAGTTTCACTACGGGTGTGGCTATAGAAAGATCGCGACGGTAATCGCGCTGACGGCGTTGGTGTCGGTGAGTCCCCCGCCGCTGGCGTACGCGCAAAACGGAAACACAACAACGGAACCGAGCCGCGCCTCGAGCGGCGGCGGATCAGGCGGAGGTGGGGGGCAGGGCGGCGGAGGGTCCGTGCACGATCCAGGGCCGCGGGCGGGTTCGGTGGGCGCAGGTCAGCCGATTCAGGGACTGAACGCCGAGCAGCTGGAGTATTTCCAGAACGGACTGGCGCGATTCAACCAGACCGATTCGGTGAGCGGCACGATCGCCGGTGAGACGGGCCTCGGGTTAGGACCGGGTTACAACGCTACGAGCTGCCAGAGCTGCCATGGGCAACCGTCCGCAGGCGGCTCGAGCCCGAGCACGAATGCGTATCCGAACATCGGGCCGAATCCGCAGGTCGCCGAAGCGAATGCGGATGGAGCGCTGAATACGCTGCCGAGTTTTATCACGGCGGATGGTCCGGTGCGCGAGGTGAGGTTTCCGTTTGTCGTAGGATCGAATAACGCCGTGACCACGACGCCCGACGGCGGCGTGCACGATGTGTTCACGATTGCGGGGCGGACGGACGCCAGCGGTTGCACGATGGCGCAGCCGAATTTCACGCAGGCAGCGCAGCTCAACAATATGATCTTCCGGATTCCGACGCCAACGTTCGGTGCAGGACTGATCGAAGCGATTCCTGATGCCACCATCATCGCCAACATGAACGCGAATGCGGCGCTGAAGCGGGCGCTGGGGATTTCGGGGCACACGAACAACAGCGGAAACGACGGTTCGGTGACGCGGTTCGGCTGGAAGGCGCAGAACAAGTCGCTCGAGATTTTCGCGGGCGAGGCCTACAACGTCGAAATGGGCGTGACGAACGAGTTATTCCCGAACGAGCGCGCGAATCCTCCGGGGGCGTGTCTCTACAACGCGACTCCGGAAGACACGACGAACTTCTCCCTGGTGGGACCGAACATTCCCAGCGACACGGTGATGTTCGCGGCGTTCATGCGTTTCCTGGCGGCGCCGACGTCGGCCGCGGCCGGCATTCCGGGAAATCCGTCGGTAGCGTCAATTGTGGATGGGCGCGTGGTGTTCAGCGCGGTTCACTGCGACATGTGCCACACGCCGACGCTGCAGACGGGACCGGCGGTGATGGCGCCCGGCCTTAGCAATCAGACAGCGGCGCTCTTCTCCGACCTTCTGGTGCACAACATGGGGTCGGGGCTGGCGGACGGTGTATCGCAGGGCTCGGCGGGCCCTGATGAATTCCGGACGGCACCGCTGTGGGGATTGGGCCAGCGCGTATTTTTCCTGCACGACGGACGCGCGAACCCGACGAACGGCGGCCTGCTGGAGGCGATCCAGGCACACTCGAGCCAGGGGTCGGAAGCCAACACCGTCATCAGCATGTTCAACAATCTGAGCAACCAGCAAAAGCAGGATCTGCTGAATTTCCTGCGTTCGTTGTAAATTTCAGGGCGAAGTCACAACCGACGCGCGGGCGCTCCCAGCGAGCGTCCGCGCGTCTTTCACGAGCATGAAGTCGTGCACCAGTATCTGAAGCGGGCGAATGGCCCCAGAGCCTTGATCGGACGGTCATGACTGGAATATAGTTCCCGCGATGGCAATCACTCCGATTCCGATTCCGCGGTCGCAAAGCCGGCTGGATTTGATTCTGGTCGAGACGGAAGATAAGGTTGCGCTAAACGGCCTGCTGTGGGAGCCGCAGAAGGCTGGCGATTCGCTGGTCGTCATGGTGCCCGGGGGCACGACGGGCGCGGCACTGTTTCCGGTGCATGATTACTCTCCTCTTGCCAACGCACTGACGGATAACGGCTATGCGTTCCTGCTTGGCAACATGCGCGCCTCGTACAACAACCCCTACGCGGAATACAGCGACGCGGTGAAGGACATCGCCGCCTTCGTCGCGTACGCGAAATCGAAGGGTTACGGGCGGATCGCGATTCTGGGCATCAGCCTTGGCGGCCCTCGCATGGCGCAGTATATGGCTGAGCGAAACGACCCCGCGGTGAAGGCCGTGGGCTTTATCGCTTCGATCCCATCGCCGTATCTGGAGTTTCAAGTGCGGAGCAGCGAAGCGGACAAGCGGCGCCTGGAAGATACGCTCAAGCACGCGCGCGAATTGGTCGCCCAAGGCAAGGGGCAGCAACCAGTCGGCTTTGACAACTGGTTTCCCGGCGCGGTGTCCGTCATGGGGAGTGCAAAGGCCCTGATCAGCTTCTTCGGAGCGCCGAGCGACCCGGGCACTCCTAGCTCAATCAAGTACGGACCGAAGATCAAAGTGCCCGCCCTGGTGATTCACGGCGACAAGGACGAGCTGGCCCTCCCGCCGAACGCTCAAAAGATCTACGACAGCCTGACGGCGTCGCCGCAGCGCGACTTGATCTGGGTTAAGGGCGCGAGCCACTATTTGACGCCTGGCCCGCTCGCGGAGTCCTACGCCAGACTGACCGTCGATTGGCTCGTGAGAAACTTCCCCGCTTCCCCTGGCCGATAGGCAGTCGCGCTCGAACGGCGAATGCCACTCCAGCGTGTCTCTGAATCCGAATCGGCGGCTCGAATCCTCTGCGGGGCTGTTTCGTTTTTGGGCGCTTGCGCGCCAACACCGTCGTCAGCCTGTTCAACCATCAATTCAGCAGCCAGCAGAAGCGGGACCCGCGGAATTTCCTGCGTTCGCCGTAAATTTCAGAGTGAAGTCACAACAAGCGCGCGGGTGCTCGCGACGAGCATCCGCACCTTATTTTGTGCACGCCCTCCATGTTGGTCCAGCGTGAATAACCGGGCGAATGCCCGGTACTTCGTTTGTCCGGTCAGCGCCTTTGTCAGCCGCTCGCCGAAGCTGCGGTGCTAGAGTTCCAGCGACGGTGAGGGTATCTCTGGAGGCAAGACGTGAAGGCTTCTCTGTTTTATCGAATCGCAGCTGTTCTTCTTCTGCTTTTTGCTGCCGGACATCTACTTGGTTTTCGCCAGCCCGATCCCGCATGGGGAATTGATACGCTCGTGTCCTCCATGCGGTCAATTCGCTTCGATGTGCAGGGGTTCAGCCGGACATATTGGGATTTCTTTGTCGCGGCTGGATACTCGGTCGGCGTGTTGTATCTTTTTGCCGCGGCATTAGCATGGCAGCTGGGTGGCCTTCCGGCAGAGACTGTGGCGGTCATGCGCGTGACTGTGTGGGCTCTCGCTCTTTGTTTTGCCGCCATTACGGTTGTGAGCTGGAGATACCTCTTTGTCCTGCCAATCGTTTTTTCAATCGTGATTACAGTCTGTTTGAGTGCGGCGGCATGGCTTTCGGCGAAGCCAACCTGAAGCCGTTCGGTTTCTGTTCATGCGTCCTGAACCGGGCCATATTCCGAGAGTGTCCCGAGCAACCACTTGCAATCGGTGGATATCCTACCTATTGGGCAAGCGTGGGGTCTCGGTTTTTCGCCAATCGTGGTAAACTACAGGTGCGCACTTGGGTGCCCGTCGCGCGGGGAATGATGGCGGGCGATGGCTCAAGCGTTCCCGCTCGGATTGATCCGGAATTGAACTGGAGAACTTGGCGAACGGCACATTGCCGGGTGCCGCGAATCACCGCACCGGCCTGGGAAGGACGAGCATGAAGAATTTGTTTGTGGGAAACATGACCTTCCAGACGACGGAAGCCGATCTGAAGGCGCTGTTCGAGCCGTACGGGCAGGTCGCACGGGTGCAC
>DATNKM010000077.1:0-9569 GCA_035603395.1 Candidatus Acidiferrales bacterium | reverse complement strand
GCTGATCGTCGGCGCCGCCGCCAACCATGCCGCTCTGCGCGAAAAAGGCGAGCACAGTCAGTACATCCACATCGCCACTCACGGCAGCTTCCGCCAGGACAATCCCATGTTTTCTGGCATTCGTCTCGGCGACGCCTATTTGAACCTCTACGACCTGTATCAACTCAAACTCGAGGCCGACCTGGTTACGCTCAGCGGTTGTTCGACGGGCATGAATGCCGTCAGTCCCGGCGATGAACTTCTCGGACTGATCCGCGGCTTGCTCTATGCCGGAGCGCGCTCCCTGCTTTTGACCCTCTGGGATGTCCACGATCAGAGCACGGCCGCTTTTATGACCAGGTTCTACCTTCGTCTCGCTGCGGGTGAGCCAAAGGCCCGTGCCGTTCAGTCCGCCATGAAGGATCTGCGTTTCGAGTACCCTCACCCCTACTTCTGGGCGCCTTTCCTACTGATAGGAAAGAGTTTATAGCCCTCTTTCCAGGTTCGGAGAATCGTCGAATCTGTCTATATTTTTGGAACCCATCGCTACCCTTATAGCCTGAATACCAAGAGAGGGTCGGCGCTGTGATGACGCGCCAGGGGACACGCCGGCCCTGACAATTCTGAGGGGGGAGAGATGGATCACTACTCGATGGAGAACTGGGTTGATTTCGCAAGGGGCGTCGTAGGAGCGCGGGAAAAGACAGCGATGCAAAGTCATCTCGACACCGGCTGCAAGCAGTGCTCCAAGGCGCTGAATCTTTGGAAGCACGTTCACCAGGTGGCACGTCAGGAAACCGCGCTGGCACCGCCTGAAGGGGCGGTTCGCCAAATGAAAGCCGCCATAGCGATTCATGGTTCGCGTCGGCCGAAGGGCCTCGCCCTGGCGACCGCCAAGCTGCTCTTCGATAGCGGACTGAGCCCGGGTCAAGTCGGCGTGCGTTCGAGCGGTTCCGCAGCGCGTCAGCTTCTCTTTGGCGTGGGCACATACCGGATTGACCTTCGGATGGAGCCGCAGCTCGATTCCGACAAGGTCGCAGTCATCGGCCAGGTCCTCCATTCAAACGACCCGCGCGAGGGGCTGGGCGCGCTGCCTGTCGCACTGGTGAAGGGCCGCAAGGTCGTCGCCGAGACGGTTACCAGCCAGTTTGGTGAGTTCAACCTGGAATGCAACATGGACGGACACTTTCACCTCAGGGTCAAGCTCCCCTCCGAGGAGCTTCAACTGGCGCTGGTTGATCCAATTCTGCCCCCGTCGCCAATTCTGTCGTTACCATATGATTCTAAAATGATTAAGGGGCTTCTGAAGAAGAGAAAGAAACGCAACAGAGGCACACAGTAGATGCGAATGGCTACCAGAATGAGCCATCCGTACTATGGCCCGGTCCTACCACCGACGAGAGAATTTACGGGTCATACGTTTGGATCGGCAATGACTTTCCGGGGCCGCGCAAAAGGAGTAGCAAACATCATGCGTCGTAAATTCTGGCTTAGTCTGGTCCTCTTAATCGCGATCTCTGGCCAGTCCGCTTCGGCCCAGGGCCTCTTGGGTGGTCTGCTGTCCAATCTTGGAAGCACCGTTTCCAACCTCACGGAGCCCCAGCCGGGCGTTATCGTCCGCACGAACGCCGGGCTTGCCGGCCTCAAGCTCGTTTGCCTGCTTCACGCCTGCAACGTAGTCGGCAATCTTGATGGCAATCTCGGCCAGGTGTTCCTGGTGCGCTCAAGCAACGGGCTCCTGCCCAACCTCCTGGCGAACGTCCTCTCTCTTGTAAATGGAATCGTGGATGCCGAGCCCGATCAGGCGCTCGTCATTCCGCCCAACCCAACCGCTCCAGACACGTCGAACGCCGCGCCGGCTGGTCTGTGGGAAACGAGCCCGGTAAATTATTACGGCACCACCGTGACGTACGGCTATGTCAACCAGCCGGCCGCCGCCATCATTCAGCTTCCTCAGGCGCAGAAAAACTTTAACGTCACCGGGAAGGGAATCATCGCCGACATCGACACGGGCGTCGATCCTACGCATCCTGCGCTTCAGGGCGTGCTTCTTCCGGGCTGGGACTTCACGCGCAATCAAGCCGGAGGCAACGAGCTCAATGACGTCAACATGTCCGCGCCGCCACCGTGTGATTCCTGCCCGGCCGCGTACGTGAACCAACACACCGCCGCGATGCTCGATCAACACACGGCGCACATGCTGGACGGAACCGGTTATGAAGCCTTCGGACACGGCACGATGGTGCTCGGAGTGATCCACCTCGTCGCCCCCACGGCGCAGCTGCTGCCCGCCAAGGCGTTTGGCCCCGACGGTAACGGCTCGCTTTCGAACATCATCGCTGCTGTTTATTATTCGGTTCAGAATCACGCGAACGTGATCAACATGAGCTTCGACATGACGACGAGCTCGACCGAATTCAACAACGCGCTCAAGTATGCCAACAACAATCACGTGATTCTGGTGGCTTCGGCCGGTAACGAAGGCGAAGACGAAATGGTCTATCCAGCAGGCTGGCAACAGTACGTAATGGGCGTCGCTTCGACCAACAACCAGGACCAACCTTCGAGTTTCTCCAACTACGGCGACCAGGTCGTTTGGGTCGCAGCCCCCGGTGAAGGCGTGATCACCACCTACCCGTTCGGCCTCTACGCCGCCGGCTGGGGCACGTCCTTCAGCTGCCCGATGGTTTCGGGAACAGCGTCATTGGTCCTCAATGTCCAGAGCAACGCCAGCCAGAACCAGGCCGCCTGGGCCGTTACGCACGCGAAGTTCATCAACACCACGATGGGCTTCGGCCGCCTGAACACGAATTGGGCGCTCACCTCGATGGCCCCGCTTCAGGGCCTGAGTAGTCTGCTTCCCTAGGACAAACGGGAAACCTCCATGCTGACGACCGACGCAAGTATGCCCGCAATTGAATTCCCGGTCCTCGGCGGCCACACGATCAATGCCGCCGATCTCCCGGTTTCGACGAAACTGCTTCAGCAGTGGTGCACCGCCGCCGTGCAGATTAAATCGGTGGAGGAGCAGCTTGCTGCCCTACGCACCTCGCTGATCTGCGCGTTCAATCAGCTGCTCGACCTGAAGGATCTCAACACGGGAGTCCACAGCACGCGCCTGGCGGAATGGGCGCTTCACGTGGCCACCGAGCTGGGATTCGATCAGAGCGCGCTTTCCGATCTCGAGGTTGCGGCCCTGCTGCACGACATCGGAAAAATCGGCATCCCCGACGCAGTTCTCAATAAGCCCGCGAAGCTGACCGGCGATGAATACGCCCTGATGAAGAAGCATCCCGAATATGGCTGGGCCGTTCTCCGGCACGTGCCGGGCATGGAACGCGCCAGTCTGATGATCCTGCATCATCACGAAAGTTTCGAAGGCCGCGGATATCCCGCTGGGTTGAAAGGCGAAGAGATTCCCATCGGCTCGCGCATCGTTTCGGTGATCGATTCCTTCGACGCCATGGTCTCCAATCGCCCCTACCGCAACGGCCTCCCTGTCGAGGAAGCAATCCGCCGCTTAATCGATTGCCGCGGCACGCAATTTGACCCGCAGGTCGTCGATGCCTTCCTCCCTCTCGCCCGTGCCGAAATGTCCGCGGTCTTCGCTGCTGCCGGCACGCCTGTCTCCGCGGTTCTCTAGCGGCTCCCGCGTCCCGGGCGCGATTTTCGCGCAATGAAACATTCACTTCCTGCGCCCGAGTTTTGCTACCCTCCTTTGCGAATTTCCCGCCGATGATCCTGTGAGCGGAAGCTTCAGAATTTCCCGGGAGGAGAAGCTGCCCAGCGAAACGCCGCGCGGTCAACCGGCCTCAAGCGGCAGCATGCTCCGCATACTCGGTGTCACTTTTGGCATCGCCGTCTCTCTCGGCAGCTCGATCGGCTCGGGAATCATGCGCACGCCCTCCCAGATCGCGTCCCGCATGCCGTCGGAGTGGCTGATCATGTCCGCCTGGGCGATCGGCGCGATCTATTCGCTGCTCGGCGCCTGGTCGCTCGCCGAAGTCGGCGCGATGATTCCGAGCTCCGGCGCGTACTACACGATCGCGCGGCGCGCCTTCGGCGACTACATCGGCTTTGTCGTCGGGTGGAACGATTGGGTCAGCAACTGCAGCGCGGTCGCCGCCGCTGGAATTCTAGTCGGCGAGTACTCTCGGGATGTTCTGCCGCGTCTCGATCATCCGCTCATCACCGCGACCGCCGTTACGGTCGTGATCGCCTTGCTGCAATGGCGGGGCATCCGGTGGGGAAGCCGGTTTCAGAATATTACGAGTGCCGCGACAGCAATCGTTTTCTTCGTCCTAATTCTGGGAGCATTCGTCGGACAACATCGCGCGGTAGAGTCAAGCTCCGCGCTGTCGCTCCCGTCCGGCGTGCCGCTGGTTTTCGCATTCGTCCTCACGCTTCAGGCCGTCATTTACACGTTTGACGGCTGGTACAGCTCGATCTATTTCGGCGACGAGCTTGTCGATCCGGGCCGCGAGATGCCGCGCTCGATGATTCATTCCGTGATCTTGCTGAGCGCGATCTTTCTGCTTATCAACGTGGCGCTCTTCCGCGTCCTCGGCGTAGCCGGCATCGCAAAAGAAGATCTCCCCGTTGCGGCGCTGGGAGAGTCGCTCGTCGGACACTCAGGCGAAGTGGTTGTAAAGGCGCTGATGATTGTGGCGCTACTGGCGCTGATCAACAGCGTGATTCTGGCCGCCACGCGAGTGCTGTACGGTATGAGTCGGGACGGTTGGGGTGCGCGGTCCTTTACGCACGTAAACTCGGGTGGCACGCCGTCGATCGCTCTCGGAGTCAGCGTGGCGGTCACCATGGTATTTCTGCTCTCGGGATCTTTCAATCGCGTTATCGCCATCACAGCGTTCTTCTTCGTCGCGAAGTACGGCATCTCGTACTTGGCCGTCTTCGCTCTGCGCCGGCGCGAGCCCGATACTGGGCGCCCCTATCGCAGCTGGGGTTATCCCTGGACCGTGGCTCTCGCCGTCGCCGGCTCCGGGGCATTCCTCGTCGGCGCTTTCTTCAGCGATGAACGCAACAGCCTGTACGGCCTGGCCTTGTTGCTGGTCAGCTACCCGGTCTATCGCCTGACGAAGAAGTACGCGCTGCAAAAGTAGACGATGCCTGACGCGCAGGCCGCGGCCCGAAAACGGGAACGTGCTAGCGCAAGTCCCTAAGGATTTCACGCGCTGCGTTGGCGCCGGAAATTCCCGTAACGCCGTTGCCCGGATGCGTTCCCGAACCGCAGAGGTAGAGCCCTTTGACCGGTGTGCGATAGCGCGCCCAGCCGAGCAGCGGCCGCATAGTGAATAGCTGATCAAGCGCCAGTTCACCGTGATCGGGATGCCCGCCGGTCAGGCCGTAGGTGTCTTCCAAATCAGCCGGCGTCAAGATCTGCCGCGCCACGATCTTCCCCGGCAGATCCGGGGCGTACTCCGCTATGGTTTTCACGATCGAATCAGCCAGTGCATCGCGCTGCTGCCGCCAATCGCCGCTCCTCAGCCGGTACGGCGCAAACTGCATGTGGATCGACATCACATGCTTTCCCGCCGGCGCCAGCGAATCATCCAGAATCGACGGAATGGAAATCTCCAAATACGGCGCGCGCGAGAATTCGCCGTACTTGGAAGCATCGAACGCCCGTTCGAGATAATCGATTCCCGGGCCGATGTGAATTCGCCCGGCTAACTCAGCCGTGCCTCTGGAATCACGCAGCGCCGTGAACGTAGGCAGCCCATCCAGCGCCAGGTTGAGCTTCGCCACGGTCCCTTTCGACCGGTAATTCTGAATCTTTGCTGCAAAACTCGGCAGCAAATCGCCGGGATCGAGCAACCGCAGAAAGGTTCGTTGCGGATCGGCGCCCGAAACGACGCGTTTCGCAGCTATCTGCTCGCCGCGGCGCAACACCACGCCGGCTGCCGAGCCGTTCTTGACCAGAATCTTTTCGACGTCCATGCCGGTGCGAATCTCCGCGCCAGCTTCCTTCGCGGCAGCTGCCATGGCCCAGGTCAGCGCCCCCATCCCACCTCGCGGGAAGGCCGAGTTGCCGATCGGCAGGGGATCCGATGCGGCGCGCAGCAGCAACAGCGCCGTCGAACCCGCCGACCACGGCCCCATCGCCGCCCCAAAGATTCCGCGTCCGGCCACCACGGCTCGCAAGAGATCGGTCTCGAAATATTCGGCGACGAAATCAGCCACCGCCATCGGGCCCCAGCGCAGCACTCGCATCATTTCCTTCTTGCCCAGCCCGCGAAACTTGCGCCCAAGCTTCAGCAGCTCCCACAGATCCTGGCCCGAAGGTTTGTCGATCAGGGGAGGAGTCAGCGTCAGCAATTCTGCGATGATTTTCGAGGCGCGACCGAGCGTGGCGTTCAATTCGAGATATTTCGCCGCGTCGTTCTTCGAGAATCCTTCGATTTGCTGCGCGGCGTTCTTCCCGTCAGACGCCAGAACCAGCGCGCGTCCGTCAAGCGACGGCGCGAAAAGGCGAACCGGTGATTCGAGCTTTTGCAACCCGTGTCGAGTGAGCTGCATATCGCCCACGATCGCGGGATGCGGAGGCCCGCCGGCGTGCGCCAAGGTCGAGCAGCGAAAACCAGGATGAAGCTCTTCGGTCACCGCGGCGCCGCCCACGATCGCACGCCGCTCGAGCACCAGCGGCTTCAAACCCTTGCGCGCCAGATAAAACGCGGCAACCAGAGCGTTATGCCCGCCGCCGACGATCACGATTTCGCGCGCAGCCGCCACCTCAGCTCCTCGCTCTTCCGGACTGGCCCAAGATTTCAAGCGCAGCCAGGCGACCCGAAGCTCCCATCACGCCGCCGCCGGGATGCGTCGCCGAACCGCACATGAAAAGATTGCGGATCGGCGTCCGGTACCGCGCCCAACCGGCCACGGGCCGCAAAAAGAAGAGCTGCTCGAGTGAAAGCTCGCCCTGAAAAATGCTTCCTTCGGTCAAGCCGGTCTGCCGCTCGATATCCAGCGGCGTCAGCACCTGTTTGCCGATAATGATTTTTTTCAGATTCGGCGCGTACTCGGAAATCGTGTCGATCACTGTGTTCCCGAACGCCTCCCGCTGCTCGTCCCAGGTGCCCGAGCTGAGCTTGTAGGGCGCGTACTGCACGAAACACGACAGCACATGTTTTCCCGGCGGGGCCACCGACGGGTCGGTGAGCGACGGGATGACCATGTCGATGTAAGGCCGCCGCGAATACTCGCCGTATTTCGCCTGGTCGTAGGCGCGCTCGAGATACTCGGTCGAAGGCGAAATCGAAATGGCCCCGCGGAGATGGCGCCCCGCACCCGGCAGACACGTAAACTCTGGCAGCGCATCCAGCGCGAAATTCACCTTCCCGGACGACCCGCGATATTTATACCGCTTCACTTCTTCGAGAAAATCGCCGGGCAGCTCGCGCGATTCGATGAATTTCAGAAATGTCAGGTTCGGATCCACGCTCGACGAAACGGCCACGGCGTGAATTTCCTCACCGTTTTCGAGCACCACTCCGCGCGCCGCTCCGTTCGTCACCAGGATCCGTTCGGCCGGAGCTTCCTTCCGAATCTCCACGCCCGCTTCTCGGGCCGCGTCGCCGATCGCATTTGAAATTGCGCCCGTCCCTCCGCGGCTGAAACCCCACGACCGGAACGCCCCGTCGATCTCACCCATGTAGTGGTGCAGCAGCACGTACGCGCTGCCCGGCGACCGAATCCCCAGAAATGTGCCGATGATCCCCGACGACGACATGGTGGCCTTCAAAATATCCGTCTCGAACCACTGGTCCAGAAAATCCGCCGCGCTCATGGTCATCAACTGCACCAGGTTGTACTTGTCCTCGGCAGGCAGCTTCTGGAAACGCTTTCCGAGCATCGCCAGCTTTTTCCAGTCGCGCGGATCGAGGGAGGCAGGATCGGGAGGAACCATCGCCAGAATCGGCTTTACGAACCGGCACATCGCGACCATCGCCTGCGAGAAGTCGTCGTAAGCCTCGGCGTCGAGCTTCGAATGCCGTTCGAGCTCGCGCCGCGTCTGAGCGTGATCGTTCACGCGCCAGAGATACTTGCCTTCGGCCGCGGGCGTGAACGTCCCGTCCAGCGGCAGAATTTCCAGCCCATGGCGCGGCAAGTCCAGATCGCGGATGATTTCCGGTCGCAGCAGCGAAACGACGTAGGAAAACACCGAAAACTTAAAGCCCGGAACGATCTCTTCGGTGACCGCCGCGCCTCCCAGGACATGCCGCCGTTCCAAAACGAGCACTTTCTTTCCAGCCCGCGCGAGGTACGCCGCATTGACCAAGCCGTTGTGCCCGCCGCCGATAACGATGACGTCGTATTTTTTTGCCATGAGGATTTGCCGCGATACAAGGACGCGACATTCTACAGGTGCCCGCCGCCAACAACCAGCGCGGCATTCTCCGCATCCTCTGCGCGTCCGCGGCGGATTCGGAATTCTCTGTAGTTTCTGGGCCCGCTCCGCGCCGTGTCTAAATCAAATGCAGGATGCGGGAGAGCTTCAACTATACTCGCGTGCGCTAGCGTGGTGTCCGAAAGGGGTAGCCGTGCCGATAGGAACCGCACTCCACGAACGAGTCATGCAGCTGTGCGAGAGTCTCAACTTCCGCGACTGGGCCGGCTACTACGCTGCCAGCGTCTACGAAACGCACCACGACCACGAATACAACGCCATCCGCAACGCCGCGGCCATGATCGACGTCTCGCCGCTGTTCAAATACCGCATCAGCGGTCCCGACGCGGCACGGTTTATCAATCGTGTGATTGCGCGCGATATCGAGCGGGTGGCCGTCGGGCAGGCCATCTACTGCTGCTGGTGCGACGAGCAGGGGAAGGTCATCGACGACGGCACGATCTCGCGCCTTGCCGAAAATCAATATCGTTGGACCGCGGCTGAACCAAACTTCCGCTGGTTCCATCAGAACTCCCTCGGTCTCGACGTGAAAATTGAAGACATTTCCCGCGACCTGGCCGCTCTCGCGATTCAGGGGCCGACTTCGTCGCGCCTTCTGCAATCCGTCGTCGGCAGTGAGATCGCAAACCTGAAATACTTCCGGGTCACGCGCGGCCGCATTGCCGCAGTCGACGTGGAAATTTCTCGCACCGGCTACACCGGCGACCTCGGCTATGAAATCTGGATACCCTGGAACGACGCGCCCAAGGTTTGGGACGCGCTGGTCCAAGCGGGTGGTCCGTTCGACCTGCATCCGGCAGGGATGCTGGCGCTCGACGTGGCCCGCATCGAAGCCGGTCTGATCCTGATCGATGTGGACTACACCAGCAGCAAGAAAGCGCTGATCGAATCGCAAAAATACTCGCCCTACGAAATCGGACTGGGCCGCCTGGTGGATTTACGGAAAGAAAAGTTCATCGGACGCGAAGCCCTGGCGGAAGAAAACCGCCGCGGGCCAAAACGCTCACTGGTGGGATTGGAACTGAATTGGGATGACGTCGAGCGGCTCTATGACGCAGCGGGTCTTGCCCCGCAGGTTTCGAGCACGGCGTCCCGCATCGCGGTCCCGGTGTATCGCAGCGGAGAGCAAATCGGCAAAGCGACCTCGACGACCTGGTCGCCCGCG
>DATNKM010000065.1:0-53411 GCA_035603395.1 Candidatus Acidiferrales bacterium | reverse complement strand
GAAGCCTACGTCCCTGCCAGCGACACGTTCATCGAAAAAGAAGCCACCATCAACGACGAGCTCGACAAGCTCCGCATGTCCGCCACGCGCTCGCTGTTTGAGCGCCGCGACGTCATCGTCGTGGCCAGCGTGTCCTGCATCTACGGCATCGGTTCGCCCGAGGCCTACTACGGCATGATGCTCATGCTCGAAAAGGGCCAGCAGATCGCGCGCGAGTCGATCCTGCGCAAGCTAGTCGAAATTCAGTACGACCGCGCGGAAGACCTTCGCCGCGGCAGCTTCCGCGTCCGCGGCGACATGATCGAAGTCTATCCGCCCTACGAAGAATTCGCCCTGCGCATCGAGCTCTGGGGAAGCCAGCTCGAAGCTATCCGTAAGATCGATCCGCTCACCGGCCAGATCCGCTCGCGCGACGGTGAAATCACGCGCGTCCCGATCTACCCGAAGACGCATTACGTGCTGCCCGCCGCCCAGAAAGAGCGCGCCATCCAAACGATCTATGAAGAGCTCGAATGGTGGCGGCCGGAGTTGCTGCGCCAGGGGAAAATTGTCGAAGCACAGCGCGTGACGCAGCGCACGCATTTCGACATCGAAATGATGCGCACCATCGGTTACTGCCACGGCATCGAGAATTACTCGCGGCACATGTCCGGCCGCCTGCCCGGCGAAGCTCCGCCCACGCTGCTCGATTACGTTCCGTCCGACTTTCTGCTGGTGATCGACGAATCGCACCAGACCGTTCCGCAGCTCCGCGGGATGTACGCCGGCGACCGTTCGCGTAAGCAGACGCTGGTCGACTACGGCTTCCGCATGCCCTCCGCGCTCGATAATCGCCCGCTCAATTTCGAGGAATTCGAGCATCGCATTAATCAGGTGGTCTACGTATCAGCGACGCCCGGCCCCTACGAGCTCACCAAATCAGGTGGCGTCGTAGTCGAGCAGGTGATTCGCCCGACCGGGCTCGTGGATCCGCAAACGGAAGTGCGCCCCGTGAAAGGGCAGGTGGACGATTTGCTGGAGGAAATTCGCTTGCGCGCCGCGCGCAACGAACGCGTGCTCGTCACCACGCTGACCAAGCGCATGGCCGAGGACCTGGCCGAATATTTTACCGAGGTCGGCGTCAAATGCCGCTACCTGCATTCGGAAATCGACACGCTCGAGCGGGTCCGCATTCTCCGCAGCCTGCGCCGCGGAGAATTCGACGTCTTGATCGGCATCAACCTGTTGCGCGAAGGGCTCGATCTGCCGGAGGTTTCGCTGGTTGCGATTCTCGACGCCGATAAGGAAGGTTTCCTGCGAAGCGCCACTTCTCTGATCCAGTCCATGGGACGTTGCGCGCGCCATATCGAGGGCCGCGCCATTTTGTACGCCGATCACATGACGGATTCGATGCGCCAGGCCATCGGCGAAACCAATCGCCGCCGTGCCAAGCAAGAAGCCTACAACCGGGAGCACAACATCACGCCGCAGTCGATCACGCGCTCGGTCGACATGCAGCTGGCCCGCATCGTCGAAGCCGATTACCTGACCGTTCCGGCCGAAGAAGTAGCCATCGGCGAAATCTCGAGCGAGCAGGATTTACAGCAAGCCGTGGCGCAGCTCGAAGTGCAAATGCGTGAAGCTGCCAAGAATTTCGAATTCGAGCGCGCCGCGGCGCTGCGCGACCGCATCCGCGGCCTGAAGCAGCGCGACCTCGGGGTGATTGCCTCAACCCATGTGCCCGCGGCGCCTGCAGAAACCGAGCGCTAGTTAAAGATGTCTTCGGGTATCGAGTTTGTGTGTCACTTCGCGTGCGCCCCTTTCGTTTTCTCTTAACGACTTAGGATCAACGGGACTTTGCACGGTGTGTCACTTCGTGTTGCTGTGTAGCTGCGTCCCGCCTACGGCGCTTGAGGTCGAGACAGCTCTCATTCTAAGCGGTTACGCGCTGGGCTAACGCCTGCCGCGCCTACGGCGGCCGGCCAATTCCGTCGGTGTCGTCGACCGAAATGTGACCTTGGCTGTGGGGGCACACGCTTCCGCCCGTCAGACCATTCCACGCTTCAACTCTTCGATGGGGTAAAACGTGCCGCGCCAGGTTACGCCGCCTTGCCAGAGCGTCACGGCTGTCGAGCGCAGAAGCATCCAGCAGATGATCACTGCGCCGATCGGATAGGTGAGCCCGTAGAATGCCGAAGCGCCAATTGCTCGCGCCGCGCCCGTGGCGATAATCAGCGCGAATATCGCCGAGGTCGCCGCGAACACGAGCGCCCAGCCGTGCAGGAACACCAGAGCCGCCACCGGTAGCACAAACATCGCCAACGTCCCAAGCACCTGCGATGCGAGAACGGGCAGGCTGAAACCCGTCGCGGCGAAGAAATTTTTCGTCGTACCGCGTACGATATTTGCGAGCCCGGCATGCCAGTGCACGCTAACGGCGTCTTCGCCGCGCGCCACGCCGGAGCGGAATCCCGCTTCTTTCACAATCTTGCCGAGCTTCAAGTCGTCGATCACTTCCATCGCCAGACGCCGGTGCGTGCCAGCTTTTTCATACGCGCTGCGGCGCACGAGCTGAAACGCTCCGATGCCCGAATAGCCGCGCGATTTCGGATCGTTCGCGCGCCACGGCCGGGTGCCGATCAAAAAACACGTACTGAAAAACATCATGGCCACTTTTTCGCCGAAGGTGTAAAGCTTCGGCGCCGCCAGCAGCGTCAAATGGTCCCACTTCATTTTTTCCGCCAGCGCGATCACGCGCCGCAGCACGTCCGGCTTGAAGTGAACGTCCGCATCTGTGAAGACCAGCCATTCGCCGCTCGATCGTTCGTAAGCCTTTTCGAGCGCGTGCGGCTTGCCCAGCCAGCCCGCGGGCAGGGAATCGACGCGTGCCGGTTTTAGCCGGGGGTCTTTTTTCGCTCCGGCTGCGAGAATCGCGCCCGTCGCGTCCACCGAGCGGTCGTCGACGGCGATCACCTCGTAGCGGGGATAGTCGAGCGCGAGCATCGTCGCGATCGCGCCCGGCATTTTTTCAGCTTCATCGCGGCCCGCGAATAAAATCGAGACAGCGGGGCATTTTTGGTCCTCGAGCGGCGCTGCGTCACGCAGCCAGGGGATCGTCCGGATGCCCATAGCGAGGTCGATTACCGACGCGACCCATGCGATGGCGACGGCGCCCATCACGACGATCCAGAAAATGTGCAATGCGGGAATTCCTCCGCGCAAATTTGCGTTCCGTGCCGTTCAGCGTGTCGGGCGCAGAATGTGTCGCATCTGCGGGTTTTGGCGCGTGGCGGCTTCGCTTCCCGGTCCTTCCAGGTGAGCCAGCTTCCGCCGCGCCTGGGGCCTCGACAATGCAGAATTCTTGCGGACCTCGATTTTCTCCGCGCGAGAACAGCGATCAAGTTATGCTAACACGCTCAATGAAGGCGACTCTTTCGATCATCGGAGCAGGTCGCGTAGGAAAAACGCTCGGCCGCCGCCTGCGCGAACGCGGCTGGCACGTCGGCGCTGTCGTGACGCGCTCTGCCGCGACGGCTCGCGCCGCTGTCCGCGCCATCGGCGGAGGTAGGCCGCTACCGGTAAGTGGAAGCGCGGGAATTCCGCGCCGCGCGTCCGGCGGCGCCGCTCGACGCGCTTCCGCCCTGGGTTCTGATCTGATTTTCGACGCCGACCTAATCTTCCTCACGACGCCTGACGACGATCTGCCTGCGATCGCGCGCACGTTCGCCAAAATCGGTGGGGCTCGATGCCGCGGCAAAGTCGTTCTACACACCAGCGCCACGCTCGACCGCGTCGCGCTAGCGCCCTTCGCGCGCTTTGGCGCGGCCGTCGGCTCGCTTCATCCCATGCAGGCATTCGGCGGCAGCGTCATGCCAAACCTGAGAGACGTTATCTTTGCCGTGGAGGGGGACGCCAAGGCCAGCCGCATGGCGCAGTCCATTGCCAAATCGCTGGGTGGAATTCCCGTCGTAATCGGTACGCGCGACAAAGCCATCTACCACGCGTCGGCCGTGATCGCCGCCGGCAGCACGTACGCCACCATCGAGACGGGCCTGCAGATGCTCGAGCACATTGGCTTCACACGCCGGCGCGCCGAACAAACGCTGTTTCCGTTACTGCGCCAAATCCTCGATAATATAGAGCGCATTGGACCGCAGGCGGCATGGACAGGGCCGCTGTCACGCGGGGATTACGCGATCGTGGCCCGGCACGCGCGAGCGCTGCGCAACTATCCGCTCGAATTTCGCCAGGCGTACGCCGCGTTGGCGCTGCTGGCCGGCCGTGTACTGGCAAAGTATCCGAGAGACGCCGAGGAAAAAATCGTCGCGGCGTTGCGCGTCGGTTGACGAATTGGTTTGTAGCCTGAAAAAGGGAGATCTGATTTGACCGGACCTGTAAGACATCTTCACATTGCCGTGGAACACACGACGCTGGCAAACGGCCTGCGCGTGGTGGTGTCGCCCGACCGCTCCGCTCCATTCGTTACCGTCGGCGTCTATTACCAGATCGGTTTTCGCCTGGAACCGCACGGCCGCAGTGGCTTCGCGCACCTGTTCGAACACATGATGTTCCAGGGCTCGGAAAATGCCGGCAAGATGGAGCACATCCGCCTCATCAACTCTTCCGGCGGGATGCTCAACGGGACGACGAACTACGACATTACGAATTATTTCGAGTCCGTGCCTTCGAACGCGCTGGAGCGGGTCCTGTGGCTCGAGGCGGATCGCATGCGCGCGCTGAAAGTGGACGACGAAAATCTGCGCAACCAGCGCGACGTAGTAAAAGAGGAAGTCCGCGTGAACGTGATGAACCAACCCTACGGCGGATTCCCGTGGCTCGACCTGCCGCCCGTGGCGTTTCGCAACTGGCCCAACGCGCACAATTTCTACGGTGATTTCGTCGATCTCGACGCCGCCACGCTGGCCGACGTGCAGAAATTCTTCCACACGTATTACGTGCCGAATAACGCGGTGTTGCTGATGCTGGGCGATTTCGAGCCAGCCGAGGCCTTCTCGATGGCCAAAAAGTATTTCGAAGATATTCCGCCGCAGCCGAAGCTGCCGCACGCGGACGTGAGCGAGCCACCGCAAACCGAGGAGCGCCGCGGCGAAGTGGAGGAGAAATTCGGGCCGCTGCCCGCCATTGCCGTCGGCTATACGATGCCGCCGCGCGAAACTGGCGACTGGTATGTTGCGGGGATCCTCGATCGGGTGCTGCACGGCGGGCGCGCTGGCCGTGTCTATCGGAAACTGGTGCTGGATGAACAGATCGCGGTGGACATCGATGGCGGTGCGGACCTGCTGGAAACCAACGGCCCGACGCAGATGGTCACGCGCATTTATCACAAGCCCGAGTTCACTTCGGAGGGGACCGTCGCCGTGTTCGACGAAATTATCGAGGAGCTCCAGCAGAAGGGAATTGAGTACGCCGAGCTCGATCCCGTGAAGGTGAAATTCCGGTCCGACTATTACTCGACGCTGGAAAGCGGCGGCTATCCCATGCCGCGTTTCGGATTGATGCATCTGCTGGCGTGCTTCACGCTTTTTGACGGCGATCCGCACCGCGTGAACAAGATTCTCGACGGATTTCTTGCTGTCACGCCCGATCAAATTCAGGCTTTCTCGAAAAAATATCTGGTGCCGCGCAATCGCGCCATACTCGTTCGCCGGCCGACGGCCTTGGCAGGTGCGCGATGACCGCTCCTGCGGCTCCCGCCGTTGCGCGCGCCCACGCGCCCGCGCTCGCTCCCGAAACTCGCGTCGCGTGGCCGAAGCGAACCGTCGCGACGCTGGCGAACGGCTTGCAGGTCGTGCTGGTCGAATCGCGCACGTTCCCGAAAATCACAGCCCAGCTCTATTTTCGCAGTGGCAACGCAGTCGTTTCCCACTCCGCGCCGGGCTTGGCCGAGATCACTGCCACCGTCCTACGCTCGGGCACCGACGCTCGTCCCAGCCGCCAAATCGAGGAAGATCTGCGGCGCATGGGCGCTGGCCTCGGCACGAGCGCCGGCGCCGATTTGAGCGCCATTTCCGCGCACGGCCTCGCCGAATTTTCTGGCGGCATCCTCGAGCTGATGGCCGATCTGGCACGGCACGCTTCTTTTCCGGCCGAGGAGTTCGAGCGGCAGCGCCGCCAGCGCCTGGAAGAGCTGAAAATCGAGCGCACTACGCCTGGATTTCTGGCCAGCGAACGCCTGCGCCGGGTTCTTTTCGGCGCGCATCCTTACGCGGTTGTCTCGCCCACCGAAGCGCAGCTCGCGGCTATCACGCGCGACCAGCTCGTCGAGTTCTACGAGAAGCATTACGTCCCGGCGGAGTCGCTTTTGGTCGTGGTCGGCGATTTCGTTGCTGCCGAAATGCTGGAACAGATCGAGAAAGTATTCGGCGCGTGGAAAGCACCGAAGCCGGCGCATCTGGAATCCGCGGCGCCGCCGCACCATTGGGGCCGGCATGTGTATTTGGTGCACCTGCCCGGCAGCGTACAGACGCAAGTGCTGCTCGGTAATCTCTCGATCACGCGCCGCGATCCCGATTGGTACCGGTTGTTGGTGGCGAATTCGATACTGGGCGGGGCGTTTCACTCGCGGCTGGTGCTGAACATTCGCGAGCAGAAAGGGTACACCTACAGCCCGGGCAGCGGCGTCAACGCGCTGCGCCAGCAGGGATATTTCACGGTGCGCGCGGCGGTGCGCAACGACGTGGTCGCTGCCACGTTGACCGAAATGTTCTACGAGATCGACCGGATGCGCTCGCTACGGGTAACCGACGAAGAGCTCGCCAGCGCACAGAGCTACATCACCGGCGTTTTCTCGCTCGGTGTGGCCACGCAGGACGGCTTGCTCGGCCAGCTTGCTACGGCCTATCTGGACCAACTGCCCAGCGACTATCTTGAGGGATACCGTGAACGAATCCGCGCGTTAACCGCGGCCGACGTCCTCGCGGGCGCCCGCCGCCACTTCGATTCCGCGAACGCGCAAATCGTGATCGTCGGCGATCGCGCGCAAATCGCCGAACAAGGCGCATTGTTCGGCCCGATCACGGCGTACGACGCGCAGGGAAACAAGCTGGACTGATTTGCGGATGACGTGCTCTTCCTACGTCCGTGCTGTGAAACTTGGAACTGCGTTCGCGTGGATGGCTCCGCTCGCCGCGGCGAAAAACCCCGACGACACCGGAGGCGATGAAACAGACGTTTGGAAAGATACCGCGAAGTCTCATGGCCCTGGAGACAGGAACACATTCGCCCTGGGTAAGCCGGCTGTTAACGGATCTGGGACACGAAGTGATCGTGGCGCATGCGCAAAAGGTGGAATTGATCACCAAGAGCAATCGAAAAGATGATCGACACGATGCGCGGACACTAGCGCGGCTGGCGCGCATCGATCCCGAGCTGTTGGGGCCGGTTCGGCATCGCAGTGCCAAGGCGCAAATCCACCTGACGGGGATCCGGGCGCGAGCCGAACTGGTCAGTGCGCGAACGGCCCTGGTGAACGCAGCGCGCGGGTTGGTGAAGTCTTTTGGCGAACGACTACCTAAATGCGGCACGCATCAGGTGGGCGAGAAGCTGGCCGAGGGAGTGAATGCGGAGTTGCGCGCTGTTCTGTCGCCGCTGTTGAGAGAGGTCGAATCGCTGAGCGAGCGCATCCAGGAATATCGGCAAATGCCGCACGCGGTTTCTACTCCGAAAGGGACCCTACGGGCTTAAGGGCTTGTCCACTGGATCTTAGAGAGGTCACTAATCGAGTCGCAGTTGCATCGCGCGGAAATCGAGCGTGAACCCTGAAATCAAAGCGTCCGTTCCGAGCGTTCCGTCCCGGTAACTCTTGTCTCCAGTGGGCTGCTGGCCGACCACACTCACCTTCGTTAGCTCCTCGGTGCGTCCGAGGATGTCTAAGCGAAGTGTGGGAAGGACCTGTGTCTTGCGGGTCATCATGCCACCCGCACCGGCCGTCTTATCCCGCTCACTCTTTAAAGAGGCGATCTCGTCCAGCTTCAAAGCATCGCGGAAGGAAGGATTCAAGGAGGTTGCGTTTGCTCCAGTATCGAGATCCATCTCGAGCCGCCGGTCCCCGTGCCGCACGTCCACAATGAGATCCCATCCATCCAGAAATAGATTGGGCTCCCCGTCTGCACTAGCTCCCGTTGCTTCGATACGAACCACGCCTTTAGCAGATATCGCCACACGCCCTAGCGCCCGCAGAACTGGTATCCCCAGGATCCCCCGAATTTGATACTTCAACGGACCAACGTAGAGAGCCTTGTCGGAAAGCACGAGAAAAACCACGTTTCTGAGGTGCGCGTTGCCAAATCGCAGGTCGCCCGCGATGGCCACACGAAGCGGATTCTTCTTGCCCGTGGACCCTTTGACGTATGTATTCGTTTCGCGCAGCGCGAGTCCCATTTCGGCTGCCTCAGATTCAGAAACAGTCGACCAATTGGCTCCTGTATCGAAAATCCATTTCCCCTTGTGGCCATTCACCTCTACCGGTACGTCCCAAGAGCCCAGGGGGTCGAACTCAGCTTGAGCCGTAGTCTCTTCCCCAAACTCGACAGTCTGAGGAGCGACATCCGCCAGCGATTCATAGAGCGCTCGCGAATTCTCAGTATCAGCTCGATCGATATCATTAAGCGGCGTCAAACGGAGTACCTCGCTCAACGCGAGCGCGGCATCACCGTAGCGGCCGAGGCGGATTTGGGAGTCATTAGAACTGCTTTGTACGTGCAAATAGCCAACCAATTTTGCCAAAGATAGTCACGATCATCAGTGGCTGCGATAGCGCCTGATTAACGCGCAACCGTCCATATGGGTATTGGAACCGACTAACAGGTTGTTGAAAAACGGTTTTGCTTCGCCATTTCGAAGAGATAAGCTGAAAAGAACCCCTTGTTCTGTTGGCTTTTGGCGAGGAGCAATTCCTTGCGGCACTCGCAAAACCGGGTTCAAACGCCTTTTTCAACAAACTGCTAATCAGCGCCTAATTTGACCTGACCGTTGCTCCGTCATACGATGTGTCGGAAATTGATAGGTGTCATTTCCGCTTTACCAGGAGACTGCATGCCGACTCCACGCCGAGTTCTTCCGATCATCGCTGCGAGTCTGGCGGCGATTCTCGCGCTCGCGCATTCGCCGGCGCACGCCGTAGCCGCCCCAGCCGCGATGCCCGGGCCGTCGGGCTATCACCTGATCAAGACGATCAAGGTCGGCGGCGACGGATTTTGGGACTACCTGAATTTCGATTCATCCACACGCCGCCTGTTCATCTCCCGCGGCACTCGGGTCGACGTTCTTGATGTCGACTCCGAGAAAATCGTGGGCACAATTCCGGATACCCCAGGAGTGCATGGCATCGCTCTCGCTCGAGAGCTCGGCGACGGCTTCACATCCAACGGCCAGGCCGGCACTGTCACCATTTTTGATATGAGGACCCTGCAATCGATCGGACACGCGCAGGCGGGGAAAAATCCGGACGCCATCGTCTACGATCCCGCGACCAAGCGCGTTTTTACCATGAACGGCCTCAGCAAGGATTCCACCGCGATTGATGCCGTTACTGGCAGCGTGCTGGCCACCATCGCCCTGGGCGGCAAGCCCGAATTCGCGACGGCCGACGGCGCCGGCCACGTCTACGTCAACCTGGAAGACAAAAGCGAGATTCAGCAGATCGATTCGAAAGCGCTGGTAGTGACGGCTACCTGGCCGCTCGCTCCGTGCGAAAGCCCCTCGGGCATGGCCATCGACGCAGCGCACCGCCGCCTGTTTTCCGGCTGCCACAACAAGGTCCTGGCCGTCGTTGACGCCGATTCCGGGAAAGTGGTCGCCTCTCCGCCCATTGGCCTGGGCGTAGACGCCAATCAATTCGATCCCGGCACTGGTTTCGCGTTCTCGTCGAACGGGTCTGGCACGCTTTCCGTGATCCACGAGGATTCACCCGACCAATTCACAGCGGTGGAAGAAGTGCCCACGCAAACGGGCGCTCGCACCATGGCGCTTGACCCGAAGACGCACGAAGTTTTTCTGGTGACGGCCGAATTCGCGCCGCCGCCCGCGGCGACTCCGGACAATCCGCGCCCGCGAGGCGGCATGGTGCCCGATTCATTTGTGGTTTTGGTTTTCGGCCGCTGAGGCAGCGCCGCCGGGGTGGCAGGGTTACAGAATCTGGTGGCTTTTTGTAGCCGGTCGAATCCGCAGCGGCACCTGCTCGGCAATCTCGATGCCGTACCCTTTGAGGGCGACGACTTTTCGCGGCAAATTCGTCAGCACCCGGATGCGCATCAGGCCTAGATCCTTCAATATCTGCGCGCCGATTCCACTTTCATGCTGGATCACGCGCTGCACGCCGGGATCGCGCTCCACCTGCTCGCGCTGATGCAAGATAATCTGCGGCAGCGTGGCGCCCTCTTCGGTGCGCGAATCGATCCGAAACCCGCGCCCGGTGTGATGCAGGTAGACGAACACGCCGCGGCCCTCGGCGGCAATCGCTTCAAGCGATCCCTCCAACATCTCGCGGCAATCGCAAAGGGATGAGCCGAGCACGTCGCCGGTCAGGCAGTGCGAATGAACGCGGACCAGCGGTGGCGTCCCGTCGTTCTCATCCGATGCCACGTCGCCGCGCACCAGCGCCACGTGAATCTCGTGGTCCACGTCGCTGGAATATGCGATCATCCGAAAGTCGCCGTACTTCGTGGGTAGCACCGACTCTGCAATTCGCCGTACGTTGCGCTCGTGCTGCATGCGGTAGCGGATCAGGCTCGCCACCGTCACCAGCTTCATATTGTGCAATTTGCAGAATTCGATGAGCTGCGGGATCCGCGCCATCGTGCCGTCTTCGTCCATGATTTCGCAGATCACACCCGAAGGATTCAAACCCGCGATGCGGGCTAGATCGACCGACGCTTCCGTTTGTCCCGCGCGCACGAGTACGCCGCCGCTGCGAGCCCGCAGCGTATAGACATGTCCCGGCCGCGCCAGGTCTTCCGGCCTGGTATGCGGATCCGTCGCCGTCAGGATCGTGGTCGCGCGGTCCCACGCGCTCGTGCCCGTGGTCGTCCCGCGCTTCGCGTCGATCGGCTCGCAGAAAGGGGTTCCGAACATCGACGTATTCCGGGCCGAAATCGCCTTCAGGTCCAGCGTCTCGCAGCGCTGTTCGGTCAGCGAGAGGCAAATCAGCCCGCGCCCGAATTTCGCCATGAAATTGATCGCTTCGGGCGTGATTTTCTCGGCGGCCATGGTCAGATCGCCTTCGTTCTCGCGATCCTCGTCGTCCACCAGGACGATCATCTTGCCCTGGCGAATGTCCTCGACAGCTTCTTCAATCGATGCAAACGGAAATTTGTTCTCGTCCATCTCATCGCATCCAGTGTCGGATCAAGAAATCGAACACCGCGCCCATCAATCCGGCGCCCGGAATCGTTAATATCCAGGCCCACATGATGTGGCGCGTCACTCCCCAGCGCACGGCCGTCAGGCGCCGCGAAGCGCCGACTCCGGAAATCGCCCCGGTAATCACCTGGGTCGAGCTGGCCGGAATCCCCGCCGCCGCCGTACCGATCAATGTGATGGCGGCTGAGGTCTCCGCCGCAAAGCCGCCGAACGGGTTCAGCTTGGTGATCCGCTGGCCCATCGTCTTGACCACGCGCCAGCCCCCGGACATCGTTCCCCCGGCCATGGCCAACGCACAACAAATGATAACCCAATCCGGCACCCGATAGGTGCCGATCACCCCGCCCGTGACCAGCGCGGCAGTAATGATCCCCATGCTCTTCTGCGCGTCGTTCGTGCCGTGGCTGAAGCTGAAAGCGGCCGCCGAAACCAGCTGAAGCCTGCGGAACCAGCGATCCACTTTCTGCGGCGCCTGTTTGTGCACGATCCAGCTTGTCGCCACCGTGACGATCACGCCCGCCACCAGCCCAATCAGAGGACCGATGAAAATGAATATCACCGGCATCACCCAACCGTGGACGATGATCGCTCGAAATCCCACCGCGGCAATCGCCGCTCCACCGTATCCGCCCATCAGTGCGTGCGAGGAACTGCACGGAATGCCCAACCGGATGGTCGCGTAGTTCCAGATGATCGCGCCGAGCAGTCCCGCCAGCAGAACTTGCGGAGTCACCATATCCAGCCGCACCAGCCCTTTGCCGACCGTCGCCGCCACCGCCGTCCCGAACGTGAGCGGCGCCACCAAATTCCAGAACGCGGCCCAGATCACCGCCCACAGCGGCCGCAACACTCGCGTTGATACGACCGTGGCGATCGAGCTGGCCGCATCGTGCCAACCGTTCGTGAAATCGAAGGCCAGGCTAACCACCACAATTACGATCAGCAGATGGAACGAGCTCACGACGCAACTCCGGCAGCCAAGTTTCCAGCTTCAGCCGGAACTACTGCTGTCGATGGGGCGAGCCGGGTAGGTTTCAACACGTGTTCAGGCGTTCTTCAGAGTGACCGTCTCGATGACGTTTGCCACGTCCTCGCACTTATCCGCGGCGAATTCCAGCGTTTCGATGATTTCTTTCCACTTGATGATTTCTACCGGGTCTTTTTCCTGTTCGAACAGGTTCACGATCAGGTCCCGGCATTGCCGGTCCGCCAAATTTTCCAGCCGGTTGATTTCAATGCAGTGATCCAGGATTCCATTTCCCTTGTCGAGCAGCTTCACCGCCGCCACGATCTGCGTCGCCGCCAGCCGAACCGTCGTCGCCAGGTCCGCCACGCCCGGGCGAAGCGCCCGCACGCGAAACGTCACGATGCGCGTCGCGGCTGCGTCCACCAGATCGATCACATCGTCGATCTTGCTCGCCAGCTCGTGAATATCCTCCCGGTCGAATGGCGTCACGAACGTCTGATTGAGTTTCCGCAAGATCGCGTGGGTAATGGCGTCTCCCGTGTGCTCATACTCTTCGACCTTGTCCGCTTTGGAGGCCACCTCGGCGAAGTTATCCAGCATTTCCACCATCGCGATCGCGCCGGCCTCCACGTTTTCCGCCTGCTGGATGAACATCTGGAAGAAGGATTTCTCGCGGGGCAGTATTTTCCGCAATAAACCGGGTTTCAAGCTTGAGCCTCCGGGGCCGGGATTGTTACAGGAGGATGAACACTATACCAATCCCAGTCTTCGGGCAAGAAACCCGGCCTCTTCACCTATCCGAGGCCGTCGGCGATTCACTACGAATGTAGTGACCAGCTGCGTTCCGGTGACTTCACTTAACTCCTTTCGCCATGTATCCTTCCGCGTGCACTGGCCGCCGATCCATCATCCGGTCTTCCTGTTTTCCGCCGCAGTCCTGGCCGGCATCATCAACTCGGTCGCCGGAGGCGGCAGCTTCATCACCTTTCCCGCCTTGATCTTCACGGGAATGGCTCCGATCCTCGCCAACACTACCAATACCGCCGCTGTGTGGCCCGGCACCGTCGCCAGCACCGTCGCCTACCGCAAGGCATTCACGCCGCAGGCGCGAAAGCTTCTGCCGGCCCTCACGATCACGGGCATTGCCGGCGGAATCCTCGGCGCGCGGATTTTGCTGATCACTCCGCAGTCGGTTTTCATGCGCATCGTCCCGTGGCTGCTGCTGGGCGCGACGCTGCTTTTCCTTTTCAGCCCGCGCATCACCGCCTGGATTCGCAACCGCGCCCACCTGAAATCCGGGGAAGCGGTCGGCGGCTCGGGCACGCCCCCCTCCCTGATGGCCGCAGTGCTTTTTCTGGAGCTCCTGGTCTCGATGTACGTGGGTTACTTCGGGGCCGGCGTGGGAATTCTGTTCTTATCGCTGCTCGCGCTGATGGGGCTGGAGGACATTCACACTTTGAACGGCATGAAGACGCTGTTGGTCAGCATCGTGAACGGCGTTGCACTGGGCACATTCATCCTTGCCCACAAGGTGATTTGGCCGCAGGCGCTGCTGATGCTCGTCGGCGCGCTGATCGGCGGCTACGGCGGCGCCTGGGTAGCCCAAAAAATGAATCCGCAGCACGTGCGCTGGCTGGTGATCGCCATCGGCTTCGCCATGTCCGCCTACTTCTTCCTCCACAAATCGTAGCGCCGGTTTTCACCCCGGCGTTTTTCTGATGCGTCAGCTCCGCGAATCCATCGGCTGCGCGCGAGCCGGTCGTCGATATCCATTCGCGGCTGAATCGATCGGCCCTCATCCGTCGTTAATGAAGGAATCTTCGTCGATCTCGGGTGTCCTCCCACCGCGTTTCGACATCCAAAGAATGTGTCGTATCATTCCTCAGGCTGCCGAACACCTCATACCGAAAGGAACTCCCATGCCACCCAAAGCGGATTTAAAGGATGCGAAAGAACGGCGCAAGGCGCCGATAGCGACCCCCTCCGACATTCGTCCCGAAGCGGTCAAGGACATTTCCGGCGCGCTGAACGCGTTGCTCGCCGACGTATTCGCTCTCTACATCAAAACCAAGAATTTCCACTGGCACATGAGTGGCCCGCATTTTCGCGATTACCATCTGCTGCTGGATGAACATGCCGACCAGATTTTCGCGATGACCGACGATATCGCCGAGCGCGTCCGCAAAATCGGCGGTACCACAATTCGCTCGATCGCCCATATCTCCCGGATCCAACGCATCAGCGACAATGACGCCGATTTCGTCGATCCCGGCGACATGCTCGCCGAGCTGCAGGACGACAATAAGAACCTCGTAGTCAGCCTGCTGGCCGCGCACGGCTTGTGCGATGACGCCAACGATGTGGCCACCGCCAGCCTGATCGAAAACTGGATTGATGAAACGCAGCGCCGCGTCTGGTTCCTGTTTGAAACGACGCGCCGCAACTAACGAACGCTCATGGTGGGCGAGGCTTGCCTCGCCCACACTTCACATTTCGCTTCGAACGAACGCTGCGAAGCTGGCTTCGTTGTCCGCGACTCTCACTTGGGCTTGATATGAAAAATCCTTTCCGCATTCCCGTGATAAATCTTCTCGCGTTCGGCCGAGCTGATCGGCGCTGAATCCATCCACGCCACCGCCGGCGCCGAGGGCTGATACGGATAATCGATCGCCCACAGGACGTTGTCCACGCCGAGAGCCTTGATCGAAAAATCCAGCGCGAGATCCGATTCCTGCCCGCTGGTGGTGATCACGAAATTGCGTTTGAAATATTCGCTCGGCTTCAGCTTTGTTTTCGGAGCGCTCCCCCGGTTCTGGGCGTTCTTGTTCATGTAATCCAGCCGCCACAGCCAGAAATGCACCGCCTCGCCCATGTGCCCGACGCAGATTTTGAGTTTGGGGAAGCGGTCGAACACGCCGCTCACCATCATCCTCACGGCGTGCGTGGAGACCTCGATGCCATATCCCCACTGCGCGCTATCGAGGCCGTAGTCGCGGAACGGCGCCGCCAGACCGTCGGAAGGCGCCCGCGGGTGAATGTAAATGCAGCCGTCGAGATCCTCCGCGGCCTCGAGAATCGGAAAATATTTCGGGTTGTCCAGGTATTCATTGTGCGTATGCGAATTCAGAATGAAGCCGTTGAGCTTCAGTTTCTTTATCGCGCGTTCCATTTCTTTCGCCGCGCGCTTGGGCGACTGCGGCGCGAACGTCGCCAGCCCCGCAAACCGCGTCGGATGCCGCCCGATCACCGCCGCCAGCTTGTCGTTGGCGAGCTCGGCCAGCTCCGTCGCGGTGTCCGCGTCAAACATCTGAACGCCGGGCGCCGTCAGCGACAACAGATGCATGTCCACGCCGTTCGCGTCCATATCCTTCAGTCGTTCTTTCTCGAGATCGAGCAGCCGCGGCAGCAGCCGCGCCTGCACGTCATCCACTTTCGCGTCGTAAATCCGCGACACCAGAATCAAATCGAGGCTGTTGCCCGGCGCGCGCGCCACATCGCGCAGCGCTGCGGCAACTTCCGGCACCGAAAACGCCTCTTCCGTCGCAATCCGGCGAATCAATTTCGCAGCAGGTGTCATAAATGATTCCTCTCTTCAGGTTTTCAATGGGTTCCGCTCGGGAAACATATCACACGGGAGCGCAGGGCCGCTCGATCCAAGTGGAAACGCAGACGAGCGAGAATCGCGGAAACAATGGGAGGCGGACGACGAGGACGATCAGGAAATCCAGTGAAAATGTAGATTGGATCGTGCTCGATATGGGCAGCGCGAAGCCTGAGCCGTGAAGACATCGCCGCGGGCGACGAACCTGCGCTATGATCCGTCGCTCGCCGATGCCCACAAGAAGCGCCTCTTCGATCGTCGCCGATCCGCGCAACACCTCGCATTCCTGGTGGCCGGTCACCATGATGCTGGCGTGTTCGCTGCTCAGTTATATGGACCGCCAAATCCTCGCCGTGCTTTCGCCCATGATCCTCGCGGACCTGAAACTCAATGCCGAAAAATACGCCGAAATCATCAGCTCGTTCAGCGTCGCCTACATGCTCGGAAATCCGGTCTGGGGCGCTGTCCTGGACCGCATCGGTCTGCGTCGCGGGATGACCATCGCCGTCACCATCTGGACAGTCGCCTGTGGTGCGCATGCGGTGCTGAGCGGCTTTCTCGGCTTCGCCGTGGCGCGCGCGATTCTCGGATTCGGCGAAGGCGCCACGTTTCCCGGCGGCCTGCGAACTGCGTCCGACTGGCTACCCACGCACCAGCAGTCGCGCGGCCTGGCCGTTGCCTATAGCGGCGGATCGCTCGGCGCGATCATCACGCCGCTGATCGTGACTCCGATTGCCCTGGCGTACGGGTGGCGCGCGGCTTTTATCGTCACGGGCGTCGCGGGCCTGGCCTGGGTGTTCGCCTGGCGCGGCACGGTGGATTTTTCGGCCGAGTCCGGGGCCACGCAGACGCGACGCATCACTCTCCCGAATCCCTTCGAGCGCCGCTTCTGGAGCCTTGTCGCAGCCTACGGGATTTGCGCGCTACCAATCGGCGTGATTCTCTATCTCGCGCCGCTTTACCTCGCGCAAGTCATCGGTCTCACGCAAGGACAACTCGGCCGAATTCTCTGGCTGCCGCCGCTTGGCTGGGAAATCGGCTATTTCTTCTGGGGGTGGTTCATCGACCGCTTCGCCGCAGGCAACGCGCGCCCGGCGTGGCTGTTCTGGAGCTTCGCGGCTCTCGGACTTCCGCTCATCCTGGTCCCGCGACTCCACGCCGCGGCCGCAGTGCTCGGCCTCATGTTCTGGTCGATGTTCATCGCCTCCGGCTTTGTGGTGGGCTCATTGCGCACGGGCGCGCTCGCCTATCCGCGCGAGCAAACCGGCCTCGTCGCCGGCATCGGCGCCGGCTCCTGGTCGCTCATCGTCGCGATGCTCCTTCCAAGCCTCGGCCGAATGTTCGATCGGCATCACTACGCCAACGCCTTTCTGTTCGTGGGAATCGTGCCTGTAATCGGCGTCCTCTGCTGGCAGGCCCTCACGCTTCCGTCCAATTCGGCGCCCGCTCCTTCCACATCGTCATCTTAAGCGAAGTCGAAGGGGCGCTCCCGACGGCTGCTCGAACTGCCATTCGAGCGGATTGCGATATTCTCGGTGCGGGTGTATCGTGACGCCCAGTTAGGCCCCGTCTGCCGGCCCCATCTCATCCTCGAGAGGGAAACATGAAAAAGCTCATTCCTGCTGGTTTCCTCCTGGCTCTGTTGATCCCCTCCGCGGCTGCGGCTCAAAGCGCATTCGACGGAACGTGGAAAGTCGACATGAAAACCGCGCAATTCCCGGCGAAACCCGACAGCTATCTGCTGAAAGACGGTGAGTATGAATGTGCCACCTGCATTCCACCTGTAAAAGTAAAAGCCGACGGCTTGGACCATAAGGTCACCGGTCATCCCTACTACGACAGCGTCGCGATCAAAGTCATCAACGATCGTTCCGTTGAGGAGACCGACAAGAAAAACGGAAAAGTGGTCACCACTGCAACGACGGTCGTCTCCGCCGATGGCAAGACCGCGACGTTTGAATACACCGACAGCAGCGACACGAACGGAGCGCCCGTCACGGGAAAAGGCGAGGTAATGCTCGTAAAGGCGGGGCCCGCGGGATCGCACGCAATCTCAGGTGATTGGAAGATGTCGAAGCTTGAGTCGGTTTCCGACAACTCGTTGCTGATCACGTACAAAATCGACGGCGACTCGCTGACGATGAGCGAACCGACGGGACAGTCCTACGTGGCGAAACTTGACGGCACGGAGGCTCCGTTCGAGGGCGACCCGGGCCTGACGACCGTTTCCGTGAAACGCATCGACAAGAACACCATTCAGGAAACCGACAAGCGCGACGGCAAGGCGAAGTTCGTGGTGCGCATGACGATCTCGGCGGACGGCAAGTCTCTCGCGTTCACGAGCCAGGACGTTGAACGCGGCACCACGTCGAAAGTCTCCGCAACGAAGCAGTAGGGCTTCAAGTCCGGGGAGCTCGGTCTTGCGTTGACGGTTGCTTCACCGGGCTCTGCGGATCCTTAGCTCACTCTATTCACGATAAATTTATTTGAACGCAGAATACTGCGTGGCGTAGCCTTTCGTTCTATCGAAACTCCCTTGTAGGCGCGCCTGAAAGGAGATTTCCATGGCCTCCCCTCCGAAACTCATCGGCCCCGGCGGAAGACTTTTTGCCGAGACGTTGCCGGGAAGTGACGAAAGCACTTTTCGCACCGACAATACCAGCGCGGCATACTACAACTCGCCTTACTACAAGCTGCACCAGTACCAGGTGCAGGCGATTCCGGCACCGCGCAAGAACGCCACGCCGCAGCTCGACCTCGTCGATTTCGTCGGTCCCGAGATCATTACCGCGATCCAACGCGCCGGGACGATCACGTTCCACTCCGTCGGCGATACGGGTGCTGCCAAGGTGAATCGGGCGCAAACTATCCAGCGCGCAATTGCCGACGAAGCTGAAGTTGCCGACGCGATGTCCGCGGAGGTTGCCAGCGGCGGCACGAACGGACCGGCGTTCTTTTTTCATCTCGGCGACGTGATCTACAATTTCGGCGAAGCGCAGTATTACTACGATCAGTTCTACGAGCCTTTTCGCGCCTACGACCGCCCGATTTTCGCGATTCCCGGCAATCACGATGGAATGGTTTTTGGCCAAAGCTCCAGCGCGCCACAGGTTCCCACGCTCGACGCGTTTCTGACGAACTTTTGCGCAGCGACCGAGGGACCTTCACCCGACAGCGGCGGTCTGGTTCGCAGCGTGATGACGCAGCCCGGCGTCTATTTCACGCTGGACGCGCCGTACGTTTCGATCATCGGCGTCTACAGCAACGTCCTCGACGGCCCCGGCGTGATTTCTTCGCAAGGCGGCCATTTCCCGATCGTCGATGATCAGCTCACATTTCTCGTCAGCGAACTGAAGCGGCTGGCGCCCGATCGAAACGCTGGCAATCGCGCGGTGATCGTCGCCGTGCATCACCCGCCGCTTTCCGCCGACGCGCAACACGCAGGTTCGACGGGAGTGCAGACCGATCTCGACGCGGCGTGCCAGGAGGCCGGACTCTGGCCGGACGCCGTGCTTTCCGGCCACGCGCACCTCTACCAGCGTTTCACGCGGATCGCCGGGCCGAACAAGAAACAGACCCCGTACATCGTCGCGGGAAGCGGGGGATTCGCGATTACGCCTCCGCAGGCGAAGCTCGGGCCGGCGCCCATCACCGTCGGCGACCATACGCTCGAAGTCGATCCCATCGTCAAGTTTGGCTACCTGACGGTCACATGCGACGGAAAAACGCTGTGCATCAACTTCAAATCTCCGGCAAGCGGGGGAGGAGTTGACGTGCTCGATTCCGTCTGCGTGGATCTGAAAAGCGGGACGATCGTGGCACCATCGAAGTCGAAGAGTAATGCTGGTTTCGCGCACTCGACTTCGAACGCAGCGGCAAGTTCCCGGCGGTCGAAAAAGGCTTCGTCTGGCGGGCGCGGAC
The DNA here is from genome assembly GCA_035603395.1 of Candidatus Acidiferrales bacterium. Taxonomy (GTDB): domain Bacteria; phylum Acidobacteriota; class Terriglobia; order Acidiferrales; family UBA7541; genus Palsa-295. The sequence goes on along the minus strand of DATNKM010000065.1, from coordinate 33,564 downwards.
GCGGATCACGATAAGCCTTATTGTGTTTTTGGCTTGCCGGCCTGCGCGTCCATGGCCGCTGCGTTTTTCGCGCACGGGTCTTGCAGCGCACCGCTAATCTGAGTGCATCCGTGAAACGCTCCGGCTGCGTCCGCGAAGCGATGCAGGTTCTGGAAATCCATGCCGAGCACATATAAATCCGTCTGGTCTTGAACCGGATTTCCCTTGGTTGCTTGTTCCAGCTCTTTTGCCGAATTGTCATAATCTTCGCGGCGAAAATAGGCCAGGCCAAGCGCGCTATGCGTTTGAAAAGTCCGCCGAGCTTTTGCCGCGGCGAACTATGTGCAATCACCGCTTGGCCCAGAGGGTCAAGCGTGCGTTCGTTGCGAGAAATGTTCTGCCAGTATGGCGTCGGGAATTACCGGCCAGCGCCTGCGGCGGGCAGAGTCTATTGAGCGGCGCGCCTGGCCGGGACTATTGAGCCGCGCTCCTGGCCGGAGCGACGCGGGTCCAGAAATCGGTGAATTCGATGGTGTCGAAGAAGGCCACGACGTCGATTATTTTTTCGTCCTTCATTCGCATGTACCACGTGTAGGTGTTTTGGTAAGGTTTGCCGTCGAAGAATGCGATGACCATGTCGCCGTCGGCGTAGAGGGCGCGGACGGTGGGGACGAAACGCTTCGACATGCGCGCGCCGAATGGAGTGATGACCTCGTCGATGAATTCTTTTTTGCTGTTGTAGGTGCGCGACATGGGCGAGTTGCCGACGATCGTCCATTTCGCGTCGTCGGTGAGGATGTCGAAGAGGCCGCCGGTGCCGGCGACCCATTTGTCGAAGCCGGATCGGATGATCTGCTTGTTGCGCGATTCGATGGAGTTAGCGTCGCGAGTCATGTGTTCCTCTCATTCCCAGGCTCGAGGAGCCGTCGACCTGGGAGCACGCTCCTGTGCAGTGTCCTGCCGCGTGTGCGATTTGGCAAGGCCGGCGATGCGGCGATGCGGCACGAGCCGACTCTGCCGGGATTACGACCCCGGCGCTTCCCTTGAACCTGCGGCCAAGAAAAACAAAGGGCGGTTCGGTCTTGCGACCGAACCGCCCCGGTGCCGCGCTTACGTCCGCGGCGCTGCATTCAAATCTAGGACTAGTACATGCCGCCCATGCCGCCACCGCCTGGCATGCCGCCACCGGCGCCAGCGCCAGCGCCGGACTTCGTCTCTTCCTTGATGTCGGCGATGAGGGCTTCGGTGGTGAGCATCAGGCCGGCGATGGACGCGGCGTTTTGGAGAGCGAGGCGGGTGACCTTGGCGGGGTCGATAACGCCCGCCTTGACCAGGTCGCCGAACTCTTCGGTTTCCGCGTTGTAGCCGAAGTTATCGTCCTTCGATTCGCGAATGCGGCCGACGATCACAGCGCCTTCCTGACCGGCGTTGAGTGCGATCTGCCGCATGGGCTCCTCGAGAGCGCGCTTCACGATGTTGACGCCGATGGCTTCGTCATCGTGGAGCTTGAGCTTGTCGAGCGCTGCCGCGCAACGGACCAGAGCCACGCCGCCGCCGGGAACGATGCCTTCCTCGACCGCCGCGCGGGTTGCGTGCATGGCGTCTTCGACTCGAGCCTTCTTTTCCTTCAACTCCATTTCAGTTGCCGCGCCGACCTTGATGACGGCCACGCCGCCGACGAGCTTGGCAAGGCGTTCCTGCAACTTCTCCTTGTCATAGTCGGAGGTGGTGTCTTCGACCTGCGCGCGGATCTGACGGACGCGGCCTTCGATCTCGCTGGCCTTACCGCCGCCTTCGACGATCGTGGTGTTGTCCTTGTCGATGGTGATCTTCTTGGCGCGGCCGAGGTCTTCGACCTTCACGTTCTCGAGCTTGATGCCGAGATCCTCCGTGATGGCCTTGCCGCCGGTGAGGGTGGCAATGTCCTCGAGCATAGCCTTGCGGCGATCGCCAAAGCCGGGCGCCTTCACTGCGGCGCACTGGAGCGTGCCGCGCAGCTTATTGACGACCAGGGTCGCCAGCGCCTCGCCTTCGACATCTTCCGCAATGATCAGCAGGGGCTTGCCCATCTTGGCGATCTGCTCGAGCAGGGGAAGCAGGTCCTTCATCGAGCTGATCTTCTTTTCGTGGATCAGGATGCGGACGTCTTCAATGGCGCATTCCATCCGCTCGGGATCCGTGACGAAGTAGGGCGAGAGGTAGCCGCGGTCGAACTGCATGCCTTCGACCACCTCGAGCGTCGTTTCCATCGTCTTCGATTCCTCGACGGTGATGACGCCGTCCTTGCCGACCTTCTTCATGGCCTCGGCAATGATGGAGCCGATCTGCTTGTCGTTGTTGGCGGAGATGGTGCCGACCTGCGCGATCATGTCGCCCTTGACGTCCTTGTGGAACTTGGCGATTTCCTCGACGGCGACTTCGACGGCCTTTTCGATCCCGCGCTTGAGAGCGGTGGGGCTGGCGCCGGCCGCGACGGTCTTGACGCCTTCGCGGAAGATGGCCTGTGCGAGCACGGTGGCGGTCGTGGTGCCGTCGCCGGCCACATCGGAAGTCTTGCTGGCGACTTCACGCACCATCTGCGCGCCCATGTTTTCGAGCGCGTCCTGCAGCTCGATTTCTTTTGCTACGGTGACGCCGTCCTTGGTAATGATCGGCGCGCCGAACTTCTTTTCGATGACCGCGTTACGCCCCTTGGGGCCCAGCGTGATCTTGACGGCATCGGCCAGAATGTTGACGCCGCGAAGGATCGCCTGGCGCGAATTCTCGCCGGTAATGATTTGCTTTGGCATTTCTATGTCTCCTCTTTCGTTTCGTGCTTAGGATGTTTGCGTGCGGCTCCTGGCAGGGCGGGCAGGCCCGCTGAGGTCAGGAATGCCGGAAGTTTACTTTTTGCCGCCGGCCGCTTTGGCCGCGCCGCCGATCTTAGCGAGGATCTCGTCTTCCTTGAGAATCATGAATTCCTCGTCGTCGACCTTGATGTCGTTGCCGCTGTATTTGCCGAAAAGGATGCGATCGCCTACTTTTACGTCGAGAGCGATCCGGTCACCCTTCTCATTGATTTTGCCGGCGCCCACGGCGACCACTTCGCCCTCTTGCGGTTTCTCTTTCGCCGAGTCAGGTATGATGATGCCGCCCTTAACGGTTTCTTTCTCTTCCAGCCGGCGGACGAGCACACGGTCGTGGAGAGGAGTGATATTGACAGCCATTTTTGCGATTCCTCCGATGGTCCCGCACGGGGCGGGATGGTTTGCTGAGTGTCGCCTTGAGGAAAGCGCCGTTTAGCACTCTCATAAGGCGAGTGCTAATATAACAAAGAATGATCGGCTGTCAAAGGAATTTTTATGGGGCGAAGGGGCAATCCTGACCAGGCTCATGTATTGTAAGTGCAACCGTATCATCACGGTATAGGAATGGCGCTGAGCTCGAAAATCGAGGGATTCGTTTTGGCTGGCGGACGAAGCTCGCGGATGGGGCGCGAGAAAGCTCTGCTGGATGTCGGCGGAGTGCCGCTGATTGTGCGCACGGTGCGGCTGGTTGAATCGGTCACCGGATCGGCGACGGTGGTTGGCGAGACGCCGGGAATTCGCGCGCTGGGACTCGACACCGTCGCCGACGATTGGCCTGGCGTCGGACCGCTGGGCGGAATTGCCACAGCGCTGCGAGCGTCGCGCGCGCCGTGGAGCCTGGTTGTGGCGTGCGACTTGCCGTATCTCACGAAGGCGTGGCTCGAGTACCTGGTGTCGCGGGCGCTGGCTTCCGATGCCGATGCGGTCATCGCGATGAATGCGAGCGGTGCGGAGCCGCTTTGCGCCGCCTATCGCGACAGCACCGAGTGGGCCATCCGTTCGGCCCTGTCGCTCGGGAATTTAAAAGTCCGCAGCATGCTCGAAAATCTGCGCGGGGAAGTGATCGAACCTCAAGAATGGAAACGGTTTGATTCCGACGGGTACCTGTTCAAGAATATGAACTCACCTGAAGATTACGACCAAGCGCGGGAGCGACTGGGCAAGGGCGTGGCGCCTGACCTAGGAGCGGACTCGGACGGACGATGAGCGGCCACTACCTCGAATTCAAAAATGTCTCGAAAGCGTTTGACGGCAACGCGGTGCTGAAGGACGTAAGCTTTTTCGTCGATCAGGGCGAAACGGCGGTGATCATGGGCCGCAGCGGAGTGGGGAAGTCCGTGTCGCTGAAACTGCTGCTGGGATTTCTGGAGCCGGACGCCGGGCGAATCGTGGTGGCGGGCGAGGACGTTACCGGATGGACGGAAGCGCAGTTTGAAAAAATCCGGCGGCGCGTGACGATGGTTTTTCAGTCGGGGGCGCTTTTTGATTCGCTGACGGTGGCGGAAAACGTGGCGTTTCCGCTGGTGGGGCGGAGCGACAGCGCGCCGGAGGAAGAAATCGACCGCAAGGTCAAAGAGCTGCTCGAGATGCTGGAAGTCGCGGAGTTCGCGGACCGGCTGCCGGCAGATCTGCCGACTGGGACGAAGCGGACCGTGGCCATTGCGCGGGCGCTGGCGGAAAATCCCGAAGCGATTTTATATGACGAGCCGACGACGATGGTCGATCCGCTGATGGCTTCGCACGTGAGCGACCTGATCGTGAAATTGAAACAGACGCTGCACAAGACTTCCATCGTGGTGACGCACGATACGCACTTGGCGAAGAAACTGGCTGACCACGTGATTTTTCTAAACGAATGCCGCGTGGCGTTTTTCGGCACATGGAAGGAACTGGAAGCCTCGAAGGATCCCTTCCTACATAATTTTCTGCTGCAGGACGAACTGATACCCGCGCTGGACGAGACCGCGTGAGCGATTACAACTCATCCGATCCCAAGAATCAGCTGCGGCGGGCGATCGGACCGTGGGATTTGCTGCTGTTCAACGTGGCGAGCGTGGTGGGGCCGCGGTGGGTCGCCGTGGCCGCGAACAGCGGCCCATCGTCGATCAGCCTTTGGGTCCTTGCGGCGGTTTTGTTTTTCCTGCCGACGACGTTCATTCTGACCGAACTTTCCACGCGATTTCCCGAAGAGGGTGGCCTTTACGTTTGGACGAAAAAAGCGTTCGGGGAATTTCACGGGTTCGTCGCCGGATGGACGTATTGGGTGTACACGTTGTTCTACTTTCCCGCATTGCTGATGGCAAGCGTAGCGATGTGCGTCTACGTTGGCGGCAGCGGGGCGGCGCATTTGGCGCAGAATCGCGGATTTTTGCTTGTGGGCTCGTTTCTGCTGCTGTTCGCGGCTGTGGCGCTGAATATCGTGGGAGTGGGCATCGGGAAGTGGCTGCAGAACGCGGGCGGCGTGGGGACGTACGTACCGCTGGTAATGCTGGTGGGCATGGGAATTTATCTGTGGCGGACGCATGGATCAGCGACGCATTTCACGTGGATGAACATCCTGCCACAGTGGAATTGGGACACACTTAATTTCTGGCCGAAGATCGCGTTTGCCTACAGCGGGCTGGAGTTGGGCGCCGCCATGAGCGAGGAAATCCGCAATCCGCGCACGACCTTTCCGCGCGCTCTCGCTGGCTCAGCGATTTCGATCGTGCTGATCTACGTCTCCGCCACGATGGCGTTGCTGGCGATCCTGCCGGCGAACGTGGTGGACCCCAAGAGCGGAGTGTTTCAAGCGCTGACCGCGGGTTCGACGACGCTGCGCATCGCGTTTTACGGGATCTTCGCGGCGATTCTGGTGGTATTCGGAAACGCGGGAGGCGTGGGAGCGACGGTAGCGGGTGTGGCGCGAATTCCGTTTGTCGTGGGGATCGATCGCTACATGCCAGCGGTTTTCGGGAGGATTCATCCGAAGTGGAAGACGCCGTGGATCGCCATGCTGGTGCAGGCGGGAATTTCGCTCGCGATTCTGCTGGCCACGCAGTGGAAATCAACCGCGAACAACGCGTACTACTTCCTGGTCGACGCGACAAATATTCTGTATTTCATTCCGTTCGTTTATATTTACGCGGCCGTCATCCGGCTGGCGTACGTCGGAAACCGCGAAGGGAACAAGGACGCTGCGCTGATTCCTGGCGGGAAGGTTGGGGTCTGGGTGGCGGGGTCTGTAGCCATGTTCGTAACGATCATGGCGATCGTTTTCTCGTTCGTGCCCTCCCCCGGAGAAACGAAGTGGATTTTCGAGATCAAGCTGGTTCTGGGGACGATCGGATTCATTGGAATCGGGCTTATTCTTTATTATCGAGGGTGGAGCGCCAAGCGGCGCGAGGCTCGCTTGCAGGCGGCCGGTTAACGTTCTCGCCGGACCGATTTAGAATGAACACGAATGGGCGCCGGAACTAAATAGACAGTGTGCTGATAAAGCACAGAGATCATAGAGAAGAGCTGGAACCCACCGCCAAGACGCAGAGGGCGTAGAGTGATTCAAGCGCGCCAGTCCTGAGACTCGCGCTCCCAGATTTGAATTCGGGAGTTACGTCGACTTCGAACAGTGTTTTCTTGCGACCACGCATGAATTCTCCACTCATTTTTCGGGCGAGCTTTCGTACCGGCATCACGCTGAAGGGAATTGACGGCCTGCTGGAGGCGATCGGCGGGGTACTGCTGTGGTTCATCAAGCCGGAACAGCTTGGCACGACCCTGCAGGAAATTTTTGAACACGAACTGTTGCGCGATCCGCACGATATTCTGGCGAGGCACCTGCTGCATACGTCCGAGAAAATCGCCCAGAGCGACGCTCTGTTCGCTTCCATCTTCTTGTTGAGCCACGGGCTGGTGAAGGCGCTGTTGTCGGTACTGCTGTGGATGAACAAGCTGTGGGCGTATCCGCTGGCGATTGTGGTTTTTTCGGCTTTCGCGGTATTTGGGATGTATCGTTACATGCACACGCACGCCACGCTTCTGATCGTAATCGCGGTGTTTGATTTGCTGATCGTGTATCTCACCTGGGAAGAGTACGGCGTCGAGAGGAAGAAGCGCGCCGCGGGGAAGAAATAACCAAATGCGCCGATTGGGACATTGGCGATCGCAGGATGGCTAGCGTTTCGGCAGCAGGCTTTCCACGTACTTGGCCAGGATGTCGATTTCGAGATTCACTGCGTCGCCCGGCTTCATCACGCGGACATTCGTGTGCGTGTGCGTGAATGGGATGACCGCTATGTCCGCGACCCCCTCGTGCCAGCGGGCTACTGTCAGGCTGATGCCGTCGACGGCGATCGATCCTTTCTCGACCACGTAGCGGCGCAATTCCTGTGGCACTTCGATCGAGAGCCACCAGCTTTCCCCTTCCGGCACTAATGTCGCCACGCGGCCCACTCCGTCCACATGGCCTTGCACGAAATGTCCCCCCAGGCGCGCACTCGCGGCCAACGGCCGCTCGAGATTCACGATGTCGCCGGCCTTTTTCTCGGCGAACGAGGTGCGGCTCAGCGTCTCTCGGGAAAGATCGGCCCAAAAGTGATCGCTCGCGAACTCGGCGACCGTGAGGCAGCAGCCGTTGACGGCGATGCTGTCGCCGCGCTTCGTCTCCGCGGCGATTCCCGGCGCCTCGGCGAGGCTTAGGCGCATGCGGGCATCGCTCGCGCGGCGGTCGAGCGCGTCAATTTTTCCCGCGGCTTCGATAATTCCCGTAAACATCGTGTAGATATCCTTGCACGGCGAAATCGGGCGCGTGCTGGTCGATCGTTACGTTTTGGAGCGCCGGCAGCTTCGATCTCGACGTGCCCGCCGAAGTGCGGGCGAAGGGAACGCCTCCGGAGCCCATGAGTCTGGGAGCATAGAAGAGAACGACCTTGTCGACAATGTCGGCTTCGAGCGCGGCGCCATTGAGCGCGGCTCCGGCTTCGATGACGGCATGCAGGATCTCGCGGCGTCCGAGCTCGGCGACTACCGTATCCAGGCAGACGTGGCCGCGGCGATTTCTGGTGCGGAAGATTTCGACCCCGGCTCTCGCGAGTGCCCGGGCTTTCGCGGACGCCGGCGATTGCGTGGTGAAGACCAGCACGTCGCCATCGGCTGATCTTGCGAGATGCGATTTCAGCGGAAGGCGCAAGCGCGAATCGAGAATCACGCGCAGAAGCTTGCGGCGGCGCGGTTCGCCGGTGCGATCGGTCAGCAACGGATCATCCACTATCACCGTGCCGATACCGGTCAGGATGGCGTCGGCCGAATGGCGGAGGCGCTGGACGGCTTCGTGCGCTGCTTCGCCCGTGATGGGCGTGGACTTTCCGGGGCGTGCGGAGATTTGTCCGTCGAGCGTGAGCGCGGATTTCAGCGTGACGAAGGGGAGCTTCCTACGAATCCATTTCGCGAAGTCCTCGTTCAGTTCGCGGGCTGGTGCCTCGCTGACGCCGGCCTGGACCTCGATGCCGGCGGATCTCAGTTCGTTCAAGCCGCGGCCGGCGACGGCCGGATTCGGGTCGGCCGTCGCGGTGACCACGCGCGCAATTCCGGCGGCGATGATAGCCTTCGTGCAGGGTCCGGTGCGTCCCGTGGTGCAGCACGGTTCGAGAGTAACGTAAAGCGTGGCGCCGCGAGCTTTTTCGCCGGCCTGTTTGAGCGCGACGATTTCGGCATGATCGCGCTTGTCGTAAACGTGGAAACCTTCGCCGACCTTTTGATGCCCGCGCACGACGATGGCGCCAACGCGCGGATTCGGATGCGCGAGAGCCGTGGCGCGCCCGGCCAGTTCGAGTGCCCGACGCATCAGCGTGGCGTGCGCGGCGGGCGGCGTCGCGTCGCTAGTCGAAGAGGGAATTGACATAGGTTTGCGCGTCGAAGGGGACGAGATCGTCGATTTGTTCTCCGGTGCCGACGAAACGAATCGGCAGATTCAGTTCGCGGGCGATGGCCACGACGATGCCGCCTTTTGCGGTACCGTCAAGCTTGGTGAGCACGATGCCGGTGACGCCGGCGTGGCTCCAGAATTCGCGCGCCTGGTTGAGGCCGTTCTGGCCGGTGGTCGCGTCGAGCACGAGCAAGACTTCGTGCGGCGCGCCCGGGACGAGTTTGCCGGCGGTGCGCTTCATTTTGTCGAGCTCGGCCATGAGATTCGACTTCGTGTGCAGACGGCCGGCGGTATCCACAATGACGACGTCGGCGGCGCGGGATTGCGCGGCGGAAAGCGCGTCGTAGATGACCGCGGAGGGATCGGCGCCGGATTTTTGCTTGATGATTTCAACGCTTGAGCGGCGCGCCCAGACTTCGAGCTGTTCGATGGCGGCAGCGCGAAAGGTGTCGGCGGCGCAGAGGATGACGGTGGCGCCTTCTTTTTTCCATCGATTGGCGAGCTTGCCGATGGTGGTGGTCTTGCCGGTGCCGTTGACACCGACGACGAAGAGAACCCGCGGCGCGGGCGCGGCAATATTCGCGCCATCCGTGTTGACGCCGGCCGGTGCGCTGAGGATCTTTACGATCTGGCGCTTGAGTTCCTGGCGAAGCTGATCGGCATCGTCGATTTTGTGTTCGTTGACCTGCTCGCGGAGCGCGGCGAGGACTTCTTTTGTGGTACGCACGCCGATATCCGCGCTCAGCAGCGCGGATTCGAGCTCCTTCAACAGCTGCGGATCGACGGGGCGGTTGCCGGTGAGCAGCTGTTCGACACGCGCGGAAAGCTCCGTCCGCGTTTTGGAGACGGATTTTTTGAGCCGCTCGAGGAGCGAAGGACCCGATTTTCCGAATAGGGAGATCATGAATTCTAGCGCCTGTTTTCGAGGGATTATTTTAGCAGGGGATGAACCGGCATGCCGCGGTAAAGGCCTCGGCGCTACAGGCAGGCCTCAATCAGAGACGATTCCGCCGAAGCTTCGCCAGCGCGCGCCGTCGAACTGCATCAGGAAGAATTGGTGGATGGGTTGGAAGTCCGTTGGCGTGGTGCGGAATTTGATGCCTGCGCGCAGCATCGGAACCGTAAGGTCAAGATGTGACGCTTGTCTCATGACGCTCGGACGCGTGAGGTCGTTCCCGCATTTTTTAAGCAACTCGACCAGAGCTTCGGCGCGCTCGTAGCCCGCGACGTTATTCTGGTCACGCAAGCTGGCTTGCGGATTGTATTGGTGCATCCAGCTGACAAAGTCGCGGACCTCGGGATCGGCCTGTTCGAAGTCCCTCAGCCAGCCTTTGGAACGCGCGTTGGTGACGACGCCGGCGCTCTTCTCGAGTCCGGCCGGTTCGAGAAACGCGGCGACGGAAAGCGACGCGTTGGGAATGAACTGCATCGGATGCCAGTCGAGATCGTAGGCCTTGCGAATCGCCTGGGTGGCGAACGGGCCGATCGCGAAATTCAGGAAGACATCGGCGCCGGATTCTCTGAGCGCCTGGACTTGTGCATCGATGGTTGGGTCCGACGGCGAGTAAGAAAGTTCCTTCACGATCATGGCGGAGGCTTTCGAGACGAGGCCCTCGTGGGCGCCTGCGAGATAGTCGCGGCCGGAATCGTCGTTGGCATAGAGGATGGCGATTTTCGCGTCCGGCTTGATCTGTAAAATATATTTCGCGTAGGCGGCGCCCTCGCTGCGGAAGGACGCGTCGAATCCCATGGTCCAGGGAAAATGAGCGGGATCGTTGAAGGCCGACGAGCTCGTGTCGATGAAAAGCTGCGGGACCCGCTGATCGTTGAGGTAAGGGCGGATCGCCAGATTGGTGTCGGTGCCGAGCGAGCCAAAGATGAGCAGAGCGTGTTCTTCCTCGACGAGCTTGTGCGCCAGGACGAGGGCAGTGGCGGAGTCGGACGCGCTGTCGAGCGAAATGAAATCGATTTTTCGGCCGCTTACGCCGCCGCGATCGTTGATCATCTGGAGGTAGGCGGCTTCCGCGCGGCCGATGGCTCCGTACTGCGAGGCCCAGCCCGTGTAAGTCATGATGTTGCCGATCTTGATTTCGGTGTCGCTGACGCCCGGGTCGTATTTTTTGTCGGGAAGCGAAAGCAGTGGCGCGGCCGCCGCGAGAATCGCTGCGAGGGCGAGTAGCGCGCGCAATCGTTGGCGTGGAATGGGTCGCTTCGTGGCCATCGACGATATCGTAACACGGCGCTCCGGAGGGAATCCGGCGCGCTGAACTCTATAAATAACCGGTTATTGATGCTAGCGTCGAGGTGAGGTTGTACATTCTGACGCGGCGGGTGCGATGGTTGAGCGATTCGTATTTTCCGATCTGCGCGAGCTGTTCGCCAAGGCGAACGAGGAAAAGTCCGGCGACCAATTGGCCGGCATCGCCGCACGGTCGGAGCGTGAGCGCGTGGCGGCGAAGCGCCGGATCGCCGATCTGACGCTCGCCGAAATCGTGGCGGCCCCGCTGATTGACCCCTCCGAAGACGAAGTCTCCCGCTTGATTCTCGATTCCTACGATAGCGAGGGCTTCGCGCCGCTGAAGAGCCTGACGGTCGGTGAGCTGCGCGAGACGATCCTCGACGATGCCACCGGCGAAACGGAGCTGCGCCTGCTCCAGCACGCGCTGATTCCGGAAATCGCGGCGGCGCTGGCGAAAATCATGAGCAACAAGGATCTGGTGCTCGCGGCGGCGAAGATTCGCAACGTGACGCGGTGCCGCAATACGATGGGCGAGCGCGGCGTGCTCGGAATCCGCGTGCAGCCGAATCATCCGGTGGACGATATCGGCGGAATTCTGCTCGCTGCTTTCGAGGGGCTGCTCTACGGCTGCGGCGACGCGGTGATCGGCGTGAACCCAGCCTCGGATTCGGTGGAAACGGTCGGCGCGATCCTGCACGCGCTCGAGCGGCTGGTGGAAACGTATCAGGTGCCGACGCAGACCTGCTGCCTGGCGCACATCAGCGCGCAGCTTTCGGCGATGGAGGGCGGCGCGCCGGTCGATCTGCTGTTTCAATCAATCGCCGGGACGGAAAAAGCGAACCGCAGCTTTGGAATTTCGCTGGCGACGCTGCGCGAGGGACGCGAGCGCGTGCTCGAACACCATCGTGGACGCGAAGTGAAGTGGGTAGGCGCGCAGGCGATGTATTTCGAGACGGGGCAGGGGAGCGCTCTCTCGGCCGAGGCGCATCACGGCGTCGATCAGCTGACGCTGGAGGCGCGCGCGTACGGGGTGGCGCGGGCATTCGATCCGTTTATCGTCAACAGCGTGGTCGGCTTCATCGGTCCGGAATACCTCTACGACGAGCGGCAGATTATCCGCGCAGGCCTTGAAGATCACTTCATGGGCAAGCTGCTTGGTCTGCCGATGGGCTGCGACGTTTGTTACACGAACCACGCCGCGGCCGATCAGAATTCCGCCGACAATTTGCTGCTGCTGCTGGGCGCGGCCGGCTGCAACTATTTCATGGGCGTGCCGTGTTCGGACGACGTGATGCTGAACTATCAATCGACGAGCTATCACGATGCGCTTGCCGTGCGCCGGCTTTTCAATCTACGGCCTGCGCCGGAGTTTCTCGCGTGGCTGGAATCGAGCGGGATCTATCGCGGATCTCAGCCTGCGCTGCTGGATGCGCAGGCACGCCGGCAACTGATGCAGAAGCTCGAATCGTCGCTGGGAGAGATTGCCTGAATGGTGCGCGAGGGGTCGCTTGCGGCTGCGGAAATCCCAGAGATTGTGCGCAAGATCCGTGCGCGGACGCCGGCGCGGCTGCTGGCGGGGCGCGCGGGGGCGGCCTACCGGACGGAAACGCAGCTCGAGTTGCGCGAGGCTCATGCGGCGGCGCGCGATGCCGTGCGCGCAGAGCTTGAATTGAGGGCGGTATTCGGCGAGGCATTTCTCGAGCGCTGGAAATTGCTCGAGCTTTCCACGCAGGCGCGGGTGAAAAACGAGTATCTGCTGCGGCCGGATCTGGGCCGTCATTTTGACGGCGCCTCGGGCGCGAAACTGCGGGCCGACTGCCCGCGTGGCGCCGATTTTCAGATCGCCGTTGGCGATGGACTCTCGGTGCCGGCAGTCGCCGCGCAGGTACCCCAGCTTCTGCCGCTGCTCGTCGAGGGTGCCGTCGCGCGCGGATGGAAGCTGGGGCGAGTGATCGTGATTCACCGGTGTCGCGTGGGCATTTTGAATGAGATCGGCGAAGCGCTCGACCCGCGCGTTACCGTGCTGCTCGTTGGCGAGCGGCCGGGTTTGGCGACCGCGGAGAGCTTGTCGGCGTATATGGCCTACCGGCCGCGTCCAGAGCATACGGATGCCGATCGGAATTTAATTTCGAATATTCACAGCCGAGGATTGAGCGCGAGCGAAGCCGCGGCGCGGATTCTGAATTTTGCGGACCGAATGATGAAGGCGGGAGCGAGCGGATTCAAGTTGCGTGAAGAAAAGGCCGCGATCGACGGCGGACGATTCGGAAAGCGCTAGCCCGTACATCGAAGCTCCGGGAAACGTCCGTCGATTCCTCCGAGCTTGCGGGCTATTCGATGACGCTGCGTGGCTCGCAAGAGCACCGACAGTCTTGTCGGTGCCACCCCCAAAACCGATCAAACTTCTACGAGCGTGGCGGAGAGGCGGAGCTGGCCGGCGGCGATGGCCTTTTCAAGAGCGGCAACGACGTTGGCGTCGAATTTCGACGTGGCGAGGGAGCGGATGCGCTCCAGCGCATAGTCGAGATCCATGGCGGATTGATACGGGCGGTTTGTGGTGATGGCGTCGAACGTGTCCGCCACGGCGATGATGCGCGCCATCATCGGAATCGAATCGCCGGCGAGGCCGTAGGGGTAGCCACCGCCGTCCATGCGCTCATGGTGCAGCTCGATGCCCGGCAGCATGTCTTTCAGCTGCGCGACGGGGCGCATGATGTTCGCGCCTTTCACCGTATGCTGCTTCATCAGCTCGAATTCTTCGTCGGTCAGCTTGCCGGGCTTTTTCAGCACGCGGTCTTCCACGCCGATTTTGCCGACGTCGTGCAGCAGAGCGGAAATGCGCAGACGGTCGAGCTCTTCCGCATTCAGGCCGAGACCGTCGCCCAAAATCAACGAGTACTTCGCCACGCGGCCGGAATGGCCACGGGTGTAGGGGTCCTTTTCGTCGATGGCCGCCGCGAGCATGCGGATGGAGCCGAGAAAGAGTTCGCGGTTCTCTCCGGCCGCCAGTTTCAGCTTGTCGACATAGTCCTCGATATCGCCGGCCATCTTGTTGAACGTTTCCGAGAGCTCGCCGATTTCGGCCGTGCCCGTCACGGGCACGCGCTCGTGAAATTCCGCGCGGCTGATGGCGCGGACGGATTCGACCAGGCTGCGAATCGGTCCGGTGATGCGCAACGCGAAAAGATATCCGAGCGCAAGCGCGACGAACGTGACGCCGACGACGAAACGCAGCGCTTCGGCGGTCAGCTCGTTCACGCCGGCGTCGATTCGCGCGTCATCCAGGCTACGCTGCGCGATCACCGCCCAGCCCAGCTCCGGAATGGTGCTGTAGGTGCCGATCATTTCGACCGAGTGTCGATTGTCCTTGGAAGGGACGAAGAAATTCGTAGTCTGCGTGGCGCGAAGCTCACGCGGTAGTTCGGCGATCTGTCTGGCCAAGGGCGAACTGGATGTCACGTCGCGGCCCGGCACCATCTCGAACGGGTCCGGGTACGCCACGATCTGTCCGTGAACGTTGACGATGTACACCTTGCGATCGCGCACGCTCGCGTCGCGCAGCCGCGCCTGGAGCTGGTCGAGCGAAACGACGGCGCTGAGCATTCCGGCGAATTGGCCGTCGGTTAGAAGCGGCACGGAGACGACGAGTGCCGGGCGATTGTCCTGCCCGAGCGCAAACGGCTCACTGAGCGAATCGAAGCCCTGCATGCTCGAGGTGAACGCGCGCTTCCAAGCGGCCTCGACGAACGGATCGCGGTCGGCGCTCACGCTGCCCGCCGAGGGCCCTTTGGCGTCCTTGTTCACTGCGGTCACGTACAGGATGTCGGAATTGCTTTCGACGAACGTCTGGAGCATGCGCGCGAGCTGCGGAGCGTGCGACGGATCATCGACGTTCTGAATCCAGCCGGTCAGCGCCAGTGTTTGCCGCTGGCTCAGCAGCTGCTCTCGCAGGTTTTGCTCGAATTGCAGGGTTTCGTTGGCCAGCGAACGCGTGATTTCGCTCTGCTGCACCCGCTCGGTGTCCTGCAACTTTCCCTCGCTCAGGTGCAGAGCCTGCCGGTGATAGAGCCACAACGGCGTCACGCTGACGAGCAGCAGCGCGCCCATGACGATCCACAGGATGCGCAGCCGTCGCGTAGTGAATCGTTTGAGGGGTGGCCTGGGCATAATTTCCCGCATGAAAATGCTAACGGAGCGCAACGGGCGTTACAACGGGACTCTGGTACAGGCGGTGTTGAATAAGCCACGGCTTATGTGGCAATTGGCGGGTCCCGGAACCATCGAAAATTGGCTGAATCGCGCCGCTATTTGGAGCGCAGCCGGGATTCGGTGCCGGCGGCGAGGCGGCCTATGTTCTGGCGGTGCTTGGCGATGATGAGAGCCGCGATCAGGATCGTCCCCACGCTGATGTAGGTCGGCGGCGCATGGCCTCGTTCGTAGAAGAGGTAGACAAGGACGGGCATGGCGCCAGCTGCGAAGATGGATCCAAGCGACGAATACCGCCAGAAGGCGACCACGAGCAGCCAGATGGCCACGGCGGCGGCGACGGCTTGCCAACAGATCGGGAGCATCACGCCCAGGCCGGTCGCGACGCCTTTGCCGCCTTTCAAGCGGAGCCAGAGCGGAAATACGTGGCCGACGACCGCAGCGGCCGCTGCGGCGATCATCCAGCGGGTGTTCCCGCCGGTCTCGCGCGAGGCGAGCCAAACCGCCAGATAGCCCTTGCCGGCGTCAAGAAGCAGCGTCAGGACGCCCGCGCCGGCGCCGGCGTTGCGCGCTACGTTAGCCGCGCCGATGTTGCCGCTGCCAGCGGCACGAATGTCGCCGCGGCCCGTTGCTTTCACGACCAGCAGGCCAAAGGGCACCGACCCGAGCAGGTAAGCGATACCGACGAGCGCGTAGGGGTTCACGCTGCGGTCCTGACGAACGAATAGCTCTGAATTTTGCGATATTCCGCACCGCCGGGTTTGAGCTTGCTCTCGAAGAGGTGAAATTCCGTTTCGCGCGACGAGCCGAAATCGCGTCGGGCGCACTTCTCGGGCTTTTTCGCGAGCGCGCTCACGCCTTCCGGTGATTTGAATCTCGCCAGCGTCAGATGTGGCACAAATGCGCGCTCCTCACGCGGAATTCCCAGCGGCTCGAGCGATCGCTCGATGTCCGCGGCCAGCGTCGCGAGATTCGCGGACGCTTCGATGCCGCACCACATGACGCGGGGGCGGCGCGCATTCGGAAAAAATCCAATCCCGCGATAGCCGATGTCGACCGGCGCGGCCGATTTCACCGTTGCCAATGCCGTACGCGCCGCACCGAATTTTTCGGCGTCTGCGTCCCCGATCGCGTGGCCGATAAATTTCAGTGTCACGTGCATCCCTTCTGTTCTCGCCCAACTTGCCCCGCAGCAGAACGGCTTCAGTTGCGCGATCAGATCGATCAGCGCCGCACGCACGTCGCCCGGCAATTCGAGCGCGACGAAAAGCCGCATCGCTAGGCGCGACCGTGAGCGGGAAAGAGAAAATGCCGACGCACCAAGTCCAGGGCGCGCTGCGTGGAAAACATGCGGATGCGCTCGCGGTCTCCCGGCAGCTGCATCGCGGTTTCGCGCGCTCCCCGCTGGTCCGCAATGGCCAGGTGCACCAGACCAACGGGCTTTTCCGGCGTACCGCCGCTCGGGCCGGCGATCCCGGTGACGCCCAAGCCCAGCGTCGCGCCGGTACGCTTGCGAATTCCGGACGCCAAAGCCTGTGCGACCTCCGCGCTCACCGCACCTTTCGACTCGATCAGCTCCGCGGGCACGCCGGTCATGCTCGTCTTCAGCTCGTTGCTGTAGACGACCGCACCGCCCAGGAAATACGCCGAGCTGCCGGCCACGCTCGTCAGCCGTTCGGCCAGTAGGCCGCCGGTGCAGCTTTCGGCGACGGCAATTGTGGCGTGATTCTCGATGAGCAAATGCGCCACGATCTGCTCGAGCGATTCGCCTTTCGTCGAAAACAGATATTCGCCGAGCGCCAGCGACATGCGGCTCACCATCTCGTCCAGCATTTTTTCCGCTTTGGCCGGATCGCCCGACCACACACGCGGATGAAGTTGAATGCCGGTTGGCGCGGCCAGGATGGTGGTGTCCGAATCGGGGTATTCCGAGTAGAGCGGTGAGACGCGTTGCTCCACATCGGATTCGAAAATTCCCGTGATGCGCAGCTCGCGCGTGTAAAGCCGCTCGGGCAGGCCCAGCGCCAGCAGGCGCGGCTTCACTTCGCGCTCCATCAGCCCGCGGAGCTCAGCCGGAACACCGGGGAGAAGCACGATGATTTTCCCGCGTGACTCGATCCACAGGCCGGGCGCCGTACCGCGCGGATTCTTCAGCACCACAGCGCCTTCGATCACTTGCGCCTGGCGTTCGTTGATCTGCGGCATCGCGCGGCCGAAGCGGCGGAAACGCTCGCGAATCGATTGCAGCACTTCGTCGTTGACGTAGAGCTTACGGCCTAGCAGGTCGGCAACGGTTTGGCGCGTGCGGTCGTCGTCGGTAGGGCCGAGTCCGCCGGAGGAGACGACCACGTCGGCCCGTCCGAGCGCGTGGCGGAACGAGAGGCACATCTCATCGGGCGCGTCGCCCACCACGGCTTTGTGCACCACGCGCAGACCCACCTGGTTCAGCTCCGAAGTGAGGAAAAGGGAATTGGTGTCGAGACGAAACGGAGTGAGCAGCTCGGACCCGACTGCGATAATCTCGGCCTTCATGTCCTAAGAGTTTTACTCGATGAAGGCGAGCAAGCGCAAGCTGAGGAAAAAGACGTAACACCTAGTTCACAGGGAACACGCCAAAGGCCGGGAGAAAAACCAAAGAATCCGCCGCGGAAACGCAGAGAAAAACGCGAGGCAGTTAGACCGTCATCGGAAGGCCCTCGACGTCCCAGTCGAGAGTGAACAGCGCGTTGTGCGTGGTGATGAACGCGCGATGCGTGGGCAGCAGTGCGAGGCCGACGATGTTACTGCCGCCGAGGACGATTTCGGGCTGCGCGTCGGGCGTGAGCCGCACGATCCCGCGCCGTCCGCTGAACGAAGCCGCCACGTACAAATTCCCCGCACGATCGAACGCCAGACCCTGCGGGCGACCGAGCCCCCGGTAGAACGTGCTGACTTCGCCGGCCGGCGTGATGCGATAGACGCGCTCGAAGCTCGAAGTAGTCGGGCCGGTGACGTAAAGATCGCCTGAGGGGCTGAACGCCAGATGATACGCGGCGAGCGAGGGTTCCAGCGTGGCGAAAACGAAAATTTCGCGGCCCGGCCCAATCTTGAAAATCGTACCGCTGCGATCGCCGCAATAAAGATTCCCCGTGCGGTCGAACGCCAGCCCGGTTGCCACGCCCATCCCCTCGATCCACTGCATCGACTGGCCCTCGGGCGAAACGCGGTGAATCGTCCCTTCGTGCCTGCAGGAAACGAAAAGGTTCCCGTCGCGATCAATCGCCAGCCCCGTCGGATTCATCAAGTCGGTGGTGTAGGGTTTCACCACGTGGTTCGAAGTAACCTTGTACAGTGACACCGGGACTTTCTGCCCGCGCTGCCCGCTGAAGGTCACATAAATGTTGCCGCTCGCATCCACGGCCGGGTTGCCAACCGGATGCAGGTTGTCCGCGATCTGGGTGCCAAGCGAGATGGGGAATGGCGAGCTTTCGATCGCGCCCATTTTCACGCGCACCGCTCCGCCCGAAGCCCCCTCCGGCACGGACGCGATGAGCCTGTTCTCCGAAGCAAGCATCACGGTGGCCTCGGTCAGGCCAAACTGCACCTGCGCCCGGGTATGATTTCTGGCGCCAAAGCCACTTCCGACGAGCGCAACTTCGCCGCCCGGCAGCGCCGCGGCCGGCTTTACGCTTTCGATTTTGGGAACGCCGTTCATCATAAGGATCGTTTCGTGTTCCGAGTCGAGCGCCGGGAGTTTGAAGCGCAATTCCCGAGCCGGCTCACAGTCCTGCCACTCGCGCGAGCCACAGCAGGATCGCCGCGTAGAATCCGGCGATCCAATCGTCGGCCATAATTCCCAAGCCGCCGGGAAGCGATTCCGCCTGTCGCGCGGGAAAAGGCTTCCAAATATCGAACGCACGAAAAAGTATAAAACCCAGCAGTAGATATTTCCAGTCGAGCGCCGAATGCCACGTAATGTTCCCCAGTAAAGAGGCCTGGATCGCGCGATGGGGAACGAAGTAGGGGAGCCCGCAGCCAACCATAATCGTCAAATATTGTCCCGAGACTTCGTCGATCACGACGCGTTGTGGGTCGTGGGTGTCCCAAAACCGTGCCGCTCGACTCGCGCTCCAGACCCCCAGAACGCACGTGGCCAGGAACACGGCCAGATGCACGCGCGGATCGTAGTCGCGCAGAAAGTCGCCGTATGGAATCGTGGCGACAGACATGCCCACCGCGGTGATCAGCGCGACGCCGCCGAGCGAGCCCCACGTGCCCGGCGCTTTCGGTAGATAGCCGAGGCCGCAGGCCGTGGCGATCAGCAGCGCGAAGCGCGGCTTCTTTCGCGGCTGCGCGGCGTCGGAGGATGACGAGACAGTTGTCGCGCTCACTTCGTTGCGTCCTCGTCCTCGCCGGAAATATCCTTCTCCAGATTTTCGAACATGGACTCGTCGAAAGCGGGCGAGCTGATCACGTATTTCTCGCTGGCCCAGTTGCCCAGATCAAGCAGCTTGCATCGCTCGCTGCAAAACGGGAAATCGGCGCCCGTTTCCGACTCGGTCGGCTTCTTGCAAATGGGGCAGGTCGCCTTCATTCGATGAGGATACCGCAAACGGTCATTCCTGCGCGGCTATTGCTTCTTTTCGCTGGCGGTGGCCGGGCTGCCGCCGCTGCGTGCCTCCGTCGACACGCCGGGGTCAATGCCCAGATGCACCATGCCTAGGTAGTGCGCGGTGCGCTCGAATTGCGACGAAAGATGCCCGCGGTAAATCGACGCGTCGCGATAGTAGCGCTGCATCCGCTCGCCGTCCTTGGCGGCGCTCGAGCCCGACGTGCGGAACATCAGCTCAATCGCTTCCCACGAGAGGCGCCCGGCGTGTTGCAGGCTGGTGACGAGCTTCAGATCTTCCTCGAGAGAGAACGGCTCGCCGCCCTCGAATCCGCGCCGGCAATATTCCAGGTAGACATCGGCGGAATTCAGCACCAGCCGCTCCGCCGCGTCGAGCATGCCGAGCGCGAGTCCGACGTAGCGCTGGTAATCCGGATGTGTGTAACGCGGCTGGATCGGAGGATAGAGCGTATTCTTGGTGCGGGTCAGATGAATGTATTCGTCGAGCGCCGCGTATCCCAGGCCCACCAGAATCGCATCGAGCTCCGCACGGAAGAACGAAAGGCAGCGGCCGGCGTACATCGGATTGCCGTGAAGGCGCGAGCCAGGCGTACCGTGCGCAATATCGGGATTCAGCATGTCGAGCTGAATCACGTGGCTCGCGGGTAGGTGGGCGCCTTCCACCAAGATGGAGTTCGAGCCGCTGCCGCGCATTCCCAGAACCGCGCCCCAGTCATCGAGCATGGTCCACTGGGCTCGGGGGATCAGCGCGATTCCCGCTCGTGGAGGACCGTCGGCGTTGCCTGAAATCAGCACCGTTGGCAAGAAGTGCGTGGCATATGGCGCGCCGCTCGCATAACCCCATTTGCCTTTTACCAGCCAGCCGCCGTCGGAGGTTGGCGTAGCGGTGCCTCCCGGCGCTGCGACGGAAGGGCCGTGGAAATTTCCCTCGGGACCGAAGCCGGCCGCCTGCGCTGCTTCGCTGAAATACGCGCCGAGCATCAGCGCGTGACCCGCACCCAGAATCACGCACCAGCCCGTCGACGGATCGCCGCGCGAAAGCTCGATCGCCAGGCGATAGTACGATTTCAGGTCGAATTCATACCCCCCAAATCGGCGCGGCTGTATCGCGCGATAAAAACCTGCCTTGCGAAATTCCTGGTGCAGGGATTCGGAATGAACGCCGCGCTGCTCGGTTTCGTCCTGTTCTGCGCGCAAGCGCGGACGCAGGGCCACGGCGCGCTCAATCATCTCCGCCGGCGCAAGGTTGGGCTCCGGAACGGGAACGGTTGCCGATGCGGCTTCGACTCGTGTGCGCATGAAAGATATAGATGCGGCTCCTTCATACCTTAGATAGAGCCCGCGAATCAATTCCTGGGCGGCTGCGCGGCGCGGCGCTGCGAATCAGCGCGGTCGACGCGGCGTATGAAATCGGCCCACATCGCAGGGCCGTCGATCGACGTAATCCATCGGACGGTTTTCTTCGTTGGCGGAAATGAAAACGTCAGGTCGGCCGGATTCAGTACGGGGCGCGGATGGATTTCCGCTGTAGTGAAACCCTGCAGGTGCGCCACCGTCACCGTATCCCAGATCACCGCCAGCCGATTCATTTCATATTCGCGTCAGCGCGATGCCAGGATGGGGAAGGGATCTTTCGCAGCAGGGGGAATGTGCTGCGCGGACGGCGCGGTGAATTCGACGACGCGGCCGATGAGATCGTAGTCCTTCGTTTCGGTGACTTCGATGGTAGCCAGCGTGCCGGGCGCGGGCAAATCGGCGGCTTCGTTCACGCCCTCGAATTCGGTGATGTAGACTTTGCCATCGATATCGGGCGCCATTCCCTGCAGGCGCGCTTCCCAGATCAGGTCGGTGTCCTTCGACGGGCCTTCGAGCATCACCTGCATTCGTTCGCCGACCCTTTGCCGCAGCTTGCGCCGCGAAATCTGCTTTTGCAGCGCCATCAGCGCATCCCTACGGCGCGCGACGGTCTTCGCGTCCACCTTGTCGCCCAGATGGAAGCTCTTTGCCGCGTCTTCATCGGAATAGGAAAACACGCCCATCCAGTCGAACTCCGCGGCGCGAACGAAATCACACAGCTCAGCGAATTCCTGCTCGGTTTCGCCCGGAAATCCCACGATGAACGAGGTGCGAATGGAAACGCCCGGGATCGTCTGGCGGATTTTCTCGAGCTGTTTCAGGAACGCGTCGGCGCTCGATCCGCGCTTCATGCGCGCCAGCACCGTGCGGCTGGCGTGCTGCAGCGGAATATCGAGATATTTCACCAGGCGCGGGTGCGCAGCGATGGTTTCCAGCAGCTTCGTGGTGATGCGATTCGGATAGCAATAGAGGAACCGGACCCAATGCAGATCGTCGACCTGCGCCAGCCGCTCAAGCAGCATGGGCAGGCCCTCGCGCAGGCCGAGGTCTTCGCCGTAATACGTGGTGTCCTGGCCGATCAAATTGACTTCGCGCACTCCGGCCGCGGCCAGATTCTGCGCCTCGCTGACCACCGATTCGAATCGCCGGCTGCGGAATTTGCCGCGGAGCTGAGGGATCACGCAGAAACTACACGGGTGGTCGCAGCCTTCGTTGATCTTGATGTAGGCGGTATGGCGCGCCGTCGCCAAAATGCGCGGCGTTAGGTCGTGATAGAGATACGTGGGCGCGCCGGCGGCAGCCTCGCTCGCGCGCAGTTCGCCGTTGCACGCCTCCAGGATTTTTTCCACTTCGCCCGTGCCGATTACCGCGTCTACTTCCGGAATCTGTTCCCGGATCTCGTTGCGGAACCGCTCGACCATGCATCCGGCGACGATCAGCTTCTGCGCGCGGCCGAATTTCTTGTACTCGGCCATTTCCAGAATCGACTGCACGGATTCCTGCTGCGCCGGTGCGATGAAGCTGCAGGTGTTCACAACGAGCACGTCGGCGTCGCCCGGCCGCGCCGTGATTTCGTAGCCCGAGCGCGCCAGAATGCCCATCATCACCTCGCTGTCGACGAGGTTCTTCGGGCATCCCAGGCTGACGAAACCCACTTTAGGCATTTCCGCGCGGTCCTTTGAGCTGTCTCGAAACGATCAATTCTATCATGCCCGCTCGATCGCGTGCCGAAGTCGGAGCATGCGGACGATCCAGTAAGCGGAAACCGCTGCGGCCACATGTTTCAGCGTGTGGCCGCTGACGAATTTGAGCGCGGTGAAGATAGGGCGATCGGCGGCTTCCAGCAGCTTTGCCAGAGCGTAGAGCGCCAGAGAAACTCCGAGATCCCAGGTTCGCGTATAGCGCGCGGGGAAGAGAGATATCAGCAAAATTAGAATCAGCAGGGAACCGAACTGCGCGAAGGCGTACGGCCGCAGGTCGCCCCGGCCTTGCTGCTGCGTGGCCTTCCAATACAAGACCGACCCCACGCCGAACGCGATCATCGGCACGAGCAGCCAGAGCCCCGCTGGGGGGCTGATACGTTCTGCGAGTATCGCTGCAACCAGGGACAGGAAGCCCATGGTCATCGGAATGCGGTCCCAGACCAACGTCGCGTCATGGGGATTCAGGTGATACCAGGACGATCCGAAAGCGGTAAGCGTGACGCCGAGGAAGAACATCGCGTAAGGCCAGCGCTCCCGCGGATCAAGGAATTGCGCGCGGCGAAAGACCGTTCGCAATCCCCACGCGCCGACAAAAAGGAAAAACACGTTCGACAGAACGTCCAGGCAGTTCGGAATTCCGAGCAGAGTGCGCTTGTCCGCGAAATTGTGATACGCCTCGCTCTGCGGTATCGCCGGCATTCGAAACAGGATGCCCACGGCGGCGGCGATCGCGCCGATCAGAACCCACGAACGCCATTTCATGTGCGGGCTGGTTTGCGCGCGCGAAGCAATTCGCGGATCGTGCGGAGCAGTGACGACATCTGCTCGGCGGGTGCCGGCTGACTGCCGAAGCGCGCGGAATGATACAGCTCGGTGAGCTGCGCGACCGGCGCGGAGATATTCGAAGCAGGAATCGTCGCCGCGAATTCGCGTGGAGTCTGCGATTCTGGTTTCGTCCAGCCGCGTTTTTCGAGCAGCCGCAGCATTTCCGAATATTCCAGCGAAGCCAGCGAGGCCGTCACATTGCCGCCGCGCGCACGGAGGCGCCAGCGCGCCACGGCGAAGCGAACCATCCAGCCTCCGCGCAGGCAGAACAGCGCCACCAGAAGGCATACCAGCACGCCGGGCAGAAAATATCGCGAGCCTTCCGTCCGGCGATCCAGCTCCAGGATGCGATGCAGGACCCGCTGTTGTTCGCGGTGATAGAACGCTCGCATGTGATCGTTCCAGGTGCGCGTGGAATCGTGAACGTTCTTGCCGAGAGCCAGTTGGTGCGAAAAGTCGTAGTTGATGAACCACTCGTTCCACGTCAACTGAAACCAGTCCCAATAGAGGCCGAAGCGGTTCAGCAGCCCGCGCTGCTCGTTGCTCGGGGGAGTGGGATCGAACGTAATCCAGCCGTAGCCATTGAAGAAAACTTCGACCCACGCGTGCGCGTCGCTGCCACGGATAATGTAATCGCCGCCGACATCGTTGTATTCGCCTGGCAGAAATCCGGTGACGTAGCGCGCCGGGACGTCGATCGAGCGCAGCATCACCGTCATCGCCGTGGCAAAGTACTCGCAGTGGCCGGCGCGGCTGGTGAAAAGAAAATAACTCAGAGGGTCGGAATTGCGTCCGGTCGGGCCGGCAAGGTCGAGCGTGTAGGAATAATGTCCGATCAGGTAGCGGCGGATTTCCGAGGCGCGGTCGTAGTCGTTGGTCTGGCGCGCGGTGACATCCATCGCAAGCTTCTTGATTCGAGGATCGATCGCCGACGGCAGCTGGAGATAATCCTCGCGAATCTCCGGCGGGAAATCAGTCGAAGCGGTGCGCAGATCCGCAGGCGTAGCGAGCGACATTCGCGCCGTGCCCTCGTAGCGAATTTTCGAATTGTTGCGCGTCGGATTGAAAAGCGAGCCGGTGCGATCGATGAAGAGATAGCCGCGGCTCAGCGCGGCGCCGGCAGGCAGTAGAAAAGTCCTGGCGTCGGTCGGATGATGGGCCGGAACGCCGTCAAGCCCGAATCTGCCTGTGATCGACTGCACGGTTGGGGCGACGAAGATGGCGTCGCTGGCGATGGGCTCCATCAGCACCGTGTAATGCAGCGAATTGAAGCCCTCGCCCGCCCGCGGCGGCGGGCCGAACAAATACTCGCCGCCAACGTTGGGCTCGATTTCGGTCTGATCCTGCTGCGGAGTGGTCCAGCTGTTCCCCGTGAAATTCGTGAGCACGATTCCGCGCCAGTGCATGTCGGAGGCGCGCGCCGGGTCGCCGTCGATTCGTATGCGCATCACGACCGCTGGATTCTTCTTGATCTCTCCGATTTGGCCGAGCGCAACGTTGTCGCTGAAACCGGTCAACAGGCCGGGCTGCAAGCTGAGAGAGCCGAGATAGCCCGTCGTGAACCGCGGAATCAGGAAGAACAGCACGATTCCGAGGGCCAGCACGCTTGCGGCGACCAGCAATGACGTGAAACCGAGCGCGCGATTGAGTTGGCGCGCGATTGCCGAGCCCGGTTCGAACGGCGGAGAGACCGCGCCTACCGAGCTGCGGCGGATTTCGAGCGCGACAAACGTTGAAACGGAGAGCACCAGAAAAATCGCCAGTGCAATCAGAAAACTCGTCTCAACCGTCAGAATCGCCGAAACCAGCATCGATGCCACTGCGAGCACGGCGAGAAAGGCGTAATCCCGATTCGATCGTGCGGAGTAAAGCCGGACGAGCGTGGCGAACAGAATCAGGTGAATCGACGAAAGCAGCGCCGCGTACAACGGGGGATTTGGCGCGCCTTCCGAAAGGCCGCGCGACAAAACCCACAGGTCGAGCGGGAAAAACAGAAAGTAGGCGAGCACGAGTCCGGTGGCGGCGCGCGGCGTGATCTCCGGGCCGCGCCCGCGCTGCATGCGGATGCCTTTGTAGATGAGCGCGAGGGACGGAATCAGGACCGAAACGATGTCGAGCTTGCCGGTGGAGACGATCGAGAGGACGCCCGTGGCGACCAGCAGGAAAAGAGAAATTTCAAAGTAACGCTGCACCGCGGGCAGAGAGGGAACGGGTGCGGGCGCAGTCGTCGTCGGCGCGGCGGAGGCCATTTCAGAATCCTAGCACCGCACGGGGGCCGAGCTGTGGACGGGTGGACGGCGTCGCGGCGAATCGGCTAATACGAAGCACCGATCAAACGATGTCCCGCGTGGCCGCGCGGGCTGGCGGCTCCGGAAGCCTTCGCCTTGGGCCTGGCGAGAAATGATTCATTGTTTCACGGGCTTCCGTCCTTGCTTGCGGCGGCGGCAGCGGCGGCTATCTTGTGCGTGGCGCTGGAAACCGGGAGCCGCGCGAGGTGGCTGAGCGCGAGGATACGCGTGCGAGGTAGCTTCGGCAATTCTGCGACTCGCGCGAGAAATGGCAGCAGCGTGATGTCGCGGAAGGTGACGCCGTGCCGCGCGGCCGAGAGCGGTTCGAGCTTCAGCACTGTTCCATTGAGGTGCAAAATCTCGCGCACGTGCGCGGCGAGCTCGGACTCGGGGTCGTTGGCGACTTCGACGGCGGGGAATTGCCACAGGCGGGAGAAGAGAACGTCATCGTGCGCGCCTGGATCGCGGACCAGGATCGTGTGGCCGCGCGGATCGCGCAGAATCGCCGCGGCGATGCGGATTTTCACGGGCGATCGTTTGCGGCGTGGTGCTGGAATTTCGCCGGTCAGCCCTAGCAGTCGCGCGCGACAAGAACGGGACACGGGACATCGCGGGCAGCGCGGATTTTGGGGCGTGCAGATTACTTCGCCGAGCTCCATCAGGCCCTGATTCCAGTCGCTGGACGCTTCCGGCGGCAGCAAGCTTTGGGCGAGTGCGGTGATGGCGCGCCAGCGGCCGGGGGCGCGCAGGTCGCCACGGATCGCCCCGAGCCGCGCCAGCACGCGGGCGACGTTGCCGTCGAGCACCGCGAACGGTTGATCGAAGGCGATGCTTAGAACGGCGGCAGCCGTATAGCTCCCGATGCCGGGCAGGGCGAGCGCTTCGTCGAGCGTCCTCGGGAATTTGCGGTGGTGATGCGCGACGATTTCCTTCGCTGCGCGGTGAAGGTTGCGGGCGCGGCTGTAGTAGCCCAGTCCCGACCAGATTTGCAGCACCTTTTCCTGCTGAGCACGGGCGAGCGACTCGATGTCGGGGAAGTTCTCGAGGAAGCGGTCGTAGTAGGGGAGCACCGCTGCGATGCGGGTCTGCTGGAGCATGATTTCCGCGATCCAGATGCGGTAGGGATCTCGGCTGGCGCGCCAGGGCAGGTCGCGGCGGTGGGCGCGAAACCATGCGAGCAGGCGCCGCTGGAAATTTTTCCGCGCACGGCCGTCCAGGTGGGATTTCATCCGGACATATTGTCGCATAGCGTGCTGGACGGATGCGCGACGGCGGCACTCGCGAAATCGGGCGGAAAACCGCAGCACACTTTGAAAAGCGGATTCGATTCGTACAAATAGGGATTGGCGGGGGCGGACCCCGCGGCACGATCTTGCCGCAGCTCCGGGAGTTTGCGCAGTGTTCCGGTGGTCTTGGCATTTGGCGGCGAACGGATTGTGCCGCGCCTACGGCGCTTGGATTTACGGCGCGTGACCCTACGGCTTTTCGCGGGCGTTTAGGAATAAGGCGGCGAGGCCGATCAGGAGGACGCCGGATTCTAGATCGACGGAGATGCCGTGCAACTGGTCGAATTCGGCGCGCCGTGGGTCGCTTGGGGGCGTGGATTCGACTGAGATCATTTCGCGGCGTAGCGTTTCCATTCGGGGGATCACCGTTCGCTGCGATGCGAGCGTCAGCAACAGCATCACCAGCACGCACAGTGCTGCCGGACGCGCCAGGGCTTTGATCGACATGACCATTGCGGCCGAGGCGATCAGGTAGGCGACGGCTGCGATGATTCCTACTTCGTGGAGACCCGCAAGCGTGAATGCTATCAAAGGGCCGGCCTGATCGAGGGTGAGGACCGCAAACGCGCCGCGCGTGACGACGGCGATGAAATAGATAATGGAACCGACCCAGGTTCCCAGAGCGAGGGCCTGAATGAATCGAGCCGCGTTTTTCAACCTGCGCATCCCTGGCGAGCCTGGCGTTTTGAGAAATACCTGTAGCCGGCGAGGAATCCGATGGCAAAAATCACCAAAGGTATAACGATTATCGGAACCAAATGGTAGTGCACGATCGACATCGTCCTGGATCCTGCTTCGTCGCCGCCCGGTTGGGCGGAGGAGTTCATGAACAGTAGCGAGAGCGCGATGAAGCCGCCGATGAATGCGGCGAGCGCGACGCTCGCGATGCCCACGCAGACGCTTCGAAGAGCCAACGTAGCCATTCCGATGAAACTCCCGCGATTGCCGACGTTTTTGTGCGCGAGCCTGCGTGAAATGCTACCCGACGGTGCAAGCGGCGCGAAATGAATTTTACCGCTGAACACTTTGGTCCGCCTTTCTTGGCGGCCCCGCTGATCGCAACAGCCCGCGACGCGCCGTGGCGCAGCCACTTTCTAGGCACACTCGTTCAAATCAGGCGTTCAGGCATCCGGCTGGATGGTGGGAGAATCAAAGCCAGGGAAGTGGTGGGCGACCAAGGACTTGAACCTTGGACCTCTCCCGTGTGAGGGGAGCGCTCTAACCACTGAGCTAGTCGCCCGACCGATGGGTCGCTGTCAATCAGGAACTTCAGCGGCCGAAGCCGCGATCCAGGGACCGCAGCGCAGCGTTCAAGTTCGCTAACTTTTTGTAGCAGAAGGACCGGGGAATTGCAAACCGCTACGAACGCCAAGACCATCGATTTCAGCGCGCGGCTGGCTGAGCTGCAGCAGTCGATCGGGCGCGTAGTGAAGGGCAAGCAGGACGTGATCCAGCTGGCGCTGACTACGCTGCTGGCGCGCGGGCACCTGCTGATCGAAGACGTCCCGGGTGTGGGCAAGACGACCCTGGCGCAGGCGCTGGCGCGATCGTTTCACTGTTCGTTCCAGCGGATCCAGTTCACTTCCGATTTGCTGCCGAGCGATGTGATCGGCGTAAGCGTGTACAATCCCGCGGGGCAGGAGTTCGAATTCAAGCCCGGGCCGATCTTCGCGAACATTATCGTTGCCGATGAGATCAACCGCACGACGCCGAAGACACAGTCGGCGCTCCTGGAGGCAATGAACGAATCGCAGATCACCGTCGATAATCACACGCATCCGCTGCCGCAGCCGTTTCTGGTGCTGGCGACGCAGAATCCGATCGAGCAT
Source organism: Candidatus Acidiferrales bacterium (assembly GCA_035603395.1). GTDB lineage: Bacteria > Acidobacteriota > Terriglobia > Acidiferrales > UBA7541 > Palsa-295. Next base: position 4,496 of record DATNKM010000065.1, on the reverse strand, counting down.
CACGGGACCTATCCGCTGCCGGAATCGCAGCTGGACCGTTTCTTGATGCGGATTCGCATGGGGTATCCGGCGCGCGAGGGCGAAAAGGAAATTTTGCGGAATCATTCCGCCGCGGGACATGCCGAACAGATTGTGCCGGTGATGGATACGGCGGACGTGTTGGCGATGCAGCAGGCAGTGTCGCAGGTGAAGGTCGAGGAGAGCCTGCTGGATTACGCGCTGGAAATCGTGGAGCGGACACGGACGACGGAGCAGCTGTCGCTGGGTGTGAGCCCGCGCGGGTCCGTGATGCTGCACCGAGCGGCGCAGGCGCGGGCGTTCCTGGAAAGCCGCGATTACTGCCTTCCAGATGATTTCAAGCGGCTGATCGTGCCGGTGTTTGCGCATCGCGTGGTGGTGAGCTCGCGTTACATTTCCACGCTGAAAAAATCGGAGCAAGCCGAAGCGATCCTGCGCGAGATTGTCGATTCGACCCGCGTTCCTCTGTAGAGCGCCGATGACGACGCACCCTTCCACCTTCGCACGCATGTGGCGGGCGCGCGACCGCGCGGGATGGCGCAATTTTGCGATCGCCATGACCGCGCTGGCGGTGGCTTTCTTCTTCGCTTTGCTTTCTGCGGCTGCGGCTCAAACGGGGCGCATCTGGTTCGCCGGCATCACCACGGTCATTTCGCTGGGTATTGCGGCGTGGGTGGCGGTCACCATCGTGCCGGCGCTGGCGCGGCGCACGAGTCTTCGCTGGATCGCTTACCAGATCGACTACCGGCTGACACGCGACGGCATGATCTACCTGGGTGCGGTCTCCATCCTGGTGCTGGCGGCGATCAATACCGGAAACAATCTTCTGTTCTTGATTCTGGCGTGCTTGCTGGCGGGGATTTTGATTTCAGGCGTGCTTTCGCGCGTGGTGCTGACGGGCGTGGAAATGAGGTTCGATCTGCCGGAGCACATTTTTGCGGAGCAGCCGGTGCTGGCGGAAGTGGAACTGCGCAACGAGAAGCAGGTGTGGCCGTCGTTTTCACTGCGGGTGATCGGTGGCAAGAAAAAGTCCACGGCTTCGGAGATTCTGGCCCAGCCGGTATTTTTCCCCTACGTGCCGCGGATGAGCGCCGTGCGGCAAAAGGTGGAGCTGCGATTTCCCCGGCGGGGCGTTTACCGGCAGGACTCCTTCGGGATTCGGACGCGATTTCCTTTCGGGTTTTTCGAGAAAACGCGCGAGGTGGGCTCGAATCTGGAGATCGCGGTTTACCCGCGGGTGGAAGCGGTCGAACAGTTCTTTGAGGTGCTGCCGCTGCTGACCGGCGAGATGGTGAGTTTCTTTCGCGGGCGCGGGCACGAACTGCACTCGTTGCGCGATTACGTGCCGACCGATAGTGCACGGTTTGTCGATTGGAAGGTGACGGCGAAATCGGGGCGGCTGGTTGTCCGGGAATTTGCGCGGGAGGACGAGCGTCGCGTGATGCTGGTGCTCGATCCGTTTGTGGGACCGGGGCGCGCCGATCCGGGGCAACTGGCTGACGCCGAGCCTGGAGAACGATTCGAGCGGGCGGTTTCGCTGGCTGCCTGCATTGCCTGGCACTTCAACGAAATCCATTCGGTAATGCAGTTCCGCACGAACACTTTTTCGACGCGGATGGCGCCGGCCGGCGAAATTATTTACGACGCGCTGCGGGAGCTGGCTACCGTGCAGCCCGACGCCAGCGCGGCTAGCGGGGAATTCATTGACGAGCTTTCGAGCGATAACGAGATTTTCAAAATTATCCTCACAACGCGAACGCAGCGGTCGATTCCTACCGGGCTCTGGTCTTCCTCGTATTTCCTCTTTATCGATCAATTGTAAAGACTGCGGCCGTCCGGGTTGCGTCGCGGGCGGGTGTGCCCGGTCATCGGAAAAATACCGGCTGGATGCCGGCGCTACCCGGCGCGTTTTCTCGCGGTGATGCGCTTGATCGTGACGCGTTTCCTTGCGGGCTTCGGCTTGGTGATTTTGCGGGCGGCTGGGCCGGCGAGGGCAACGGCTCGCCACATGTACCAGCTGGCTACCGTTCGATAGGGCCGCCAGCGTTCTCCGAATTTCAGCAAGTCCTTGGGCTTCGGGATCATTTTCTTGCGGTACGTCAGCGCCCAGCCCTTTTGCACGCCGTAGTCGTGGATTGGCAGCACGTCCGGGCGGCCCAGGCGGAAAATCAGGAACATCTCGACGGTCCACGCACCGATGCCCCGGACGGAAATCAGGCGGTCGACCAGCTCCTGGTCCGACATTTTCTGCGCGGCCTCGATCGTGGGCACGACTCCGTCGATGGTTTTCTGTGCGAGATCGCGGACGGCGGCGACTTTCGCGTTCGATAGGCCGCATTTGCGCAGTTTTTGCCTGCTGACGCGCAGCAGTTCCTCGGGCGTGGGCGCGCGACTGTCCGTGCCCAGAGCCTTGACGCGCGAGTAGATGGCTCGCGCGGCTTTGCCGGCGATGCTCTGGTGCATGACGGCTTCGAGGAGGGATTCGTAGACGCTGTCGCATTCGTCGAGCTTGAATCGAAATTCGCCGACCCGCTCGATCAGCGCGGAGAGATGCTTGTCATTGCTCGAGAGATGAGCGTGCGCTTCGACGTGATCGAACGGCAACGGGATCGTGCTGGTCGCGGAGTTCATGGCGCGATGCTAGTTCTGACCCAGCAGCATTTTCAGGCGAGCCCAGGAATCTTCGCGGGCTTTCTTGTTGGCGTCGCTGGCGTCGGGAGCTTCGCCGGCGCGCATGAAGCCGTGGCCGGCACCGTCGTAAGTGACCCCCTGGTAGGTTTTGTCGGCGGCTTTCATACCGGCGGTGGCGTCGGGGATGGTGGCGTCGATGCGGGCGTCGTTGCCAGCGTAGAAGGCGTAGACGGGCGCGTGGATGCGGGGCATGGCGTCTTTGTCGGGAGGCCCGCCGTAGAACACAAATGCGGCGGCGAGATCGGGGCGGTTCGTTGCGTAGCGGAAACTCTGCGAGCCGCCCCAGCAGAAGCCGACTACGAAAAGTTTGCCGGTGGAGGCGGGGATTTTCTTGGCATAGTCGGCGACGGCGTTCAGGTCGGCCGTCACCTGATCCGGATCGAGATGGCTGACGGCTTCCATGGCCTTGCTTTGATCGAGCGAGGAGCTGCGGCCGCCGTTCGGCCCCATGCCGGAAAGCAGGTCGGGAGCAACAGCGATGTAGCCGGCCGCAGCGATCTGGTCCGCGAGATCCTGGACCCAGTCGGTCATGCCGAAAATTTCGTGGATTACGAGGACGACCGGACGTTTGTCCTTCGATTCGGGATAGGCAACAAAAGTCTCGACAGAACGGTCACCGTGTTTCACCGTGACCCATTCTCGGTGGCGCGGAGACTTTTCGAGCGTGGCCTGCGCCCAGTCCTGCGCCCACGCTGCGTGCGCGACCATCAGAACCACAATCAGAGAAAAATATTTCATCGAGTCACCCCAGTCGACGAGTGGAGAAAACGGAATGATAACGGCCTGCGCGCCGCGAGGCAAGTTGAGGACCGGGGTCTCCCCCATCCCACGAAAGCGGCCATGGCCCGGGAGCCATGCTAGTATCGACAGCTTATGCAAACGGGGATTATTGGGCTGCCGCAGGTAGGGAAGACGAGCTTGTTCCGGATCCTGACGCGGGCGGTGGCCGCGAGCGGGCGCAGCGTGCCCGGTCAGGCGCACGTGGGAATTGCGCGCGTGCCGGATGCGCGAGTGGCGAAGCTCTCGGAAGTTTTCAAGCCGAAGAAAATCACGTACGCGACGATCGAGTACGTGGACATCGGCGGATTGCAGAAGGACCGCGAGAAAAACTCGGCGTCGCTGGTTCCGTTACGCGAGGCCGATGCGCTGGCGCACGTGGTGCGGCTGTTCGAGAATCCGGCGGTGCCGCACGAGGGCGGGTCGATCGACGCGCTGCGCGATATTGTGAACGTGGACCTTGAGCTGATCTTGAACGATCTGGAGCAGTGCGCGAAGCGGATCGAGCGCGTCGAGAAGGATTTGAAGAAAAAGAAGGAGACGATTCTCGAAACGGAATTGGGGCTTTTGAATCGCTGTCGCGCGGCGCTGGAGGCGGAGACGCCGCTTCGCGAGTTGGAATTCAAGCCCGAAGAGATGAAGATGCTGACCGGCTTCATGTTCCTGACGCGAAAACCAATGCTGTACGTGCGGAATCTGGGCGATGAAGAGGCGCCGGACATTGATCGCGTGGTCGAGAAGTACAAGCTCGAGAAGCTGGCCACCAAGCCGCAGACGGCCGTGGTGCCGTTCTGTGGAAAGATCGAAGCCGAGCTCGCGGAGCTCGACGACGCCGAGGCCGCCGAAATGATGAAGGCTTACGGTCTGAAGGAATCCGGCCGCGACCGCTTGATTCAGGCAAGTTACCGCCTACTCGGATTGATTTCGTTCCTCACCTGCGGCGAGCCGGAATGCCGTGCGTGGACGATCGAACGCGGTATGACGGCGCAGAAAGCGGCTGGCGCGATTCA
>DATNKM010000047.1:0-18701 GCA_035603395.1 Candidatus Acidiferrales bacterium | reverse complement strand
ATCCCGGCGTTTTTCACGCCCACCGGATACGGCACCATGGTCGCGGAAGGCCGCGAAGTGCGCGAGTTCAACGGGCGTCCGCATATTCTGGTGCCGGCGCTGCGCGGGGATTTCGCGTTCGTGAAGGCGTGGAAGGGCGATCGCTGGGGGAATCTGGTTTACCGGAAGACGGCGCGGAATTTTAATCCGGTGGTGGCCACGGCGGCGGATTATGTGATCGCCGAGGTCGAGGAAATCGTCGAGCTGGGTGCGATCGATCCGGACCATGTGCACACGCCGGGAATTTTCGTGGACGCGATTTTCCAGGGCACCGATTACAAGAAACCGATGGAGTCGGGTCCGAAGCGGAAGCGGGTGTCGTGATGGCCTCGGAAATGGACAAGCGGGAATTCATCGCGCGGCGAGTTGCGCAGGAGATGCGCGACGGCTATTACGTCAATCTGGGCATCGGAATCCCCACGCTGGTGCCGAATTATCTGCCGCCGGGCATCGACGTGATCCTGCAGTCGGAAAACGGAATGCTGGGGATCGGGCCGTATCCTTACGAAGGTGAAGAGGACCCGGACCTGATCAACGCGGGCAAGGAGCCGGTGACGGAGATTCCGGGCTGCTCGTATTTTTCAAGCGCCGATTCGTTTGCAATGATTCGCGGCGGTCACATGGATGTGTGCGTCCTCGGCGCGCTGCAGGTGGACGAGAAAGGGACGCTGGCGAATTGGGCCGTGCCGGGGAAAATGCTGAAGGGCATGGGCGGCGCGATGGATCTGGTGGCGGGCACGAAGCGCGTGATTATCGCTATGGAACACGCCACGAAAGAGGGCGGGCCGAAGATCATGAAGACGTGCAAACTGCCTTTGACGGGCGTCGAGGTGGTGGATTTGATCGTGACGGACCTTGCGGTGATTGAGGTGACGCCGCAGGGGCTCCTGCTGCGCGAAGTCGCGCCGGGAGTGACGCCCGACCAGGTGCAGAAGGTCACGGAGCCGAGGTTGTTGCGCGCGCCGGATTTAAAAACGATTGCGGTGTAGCGACGACCGGGAAAAGCATTTCAGGAGAATCGATGCAACCGCACGAGATTGTCGTGGTGAGCCTGCACAGCCCGAAGGAAAGACTCTGGGGCGAGCTGGTTGAAATTTCGCAGGCCGGCGTTACGATGCGAGGCATCGATCTTGGGTCGTTCGACGATTTCGTGAGCCAGGTGCTGCATCCGGAGGGGGACCGGATCGGGTTGCCGACCCTGTTTTTCCCCATGGTGAGGATCGAACGAATCGCGCTCGACGAAGCGCGCGGCTCGATTCCTCCGCTTTCCAAGGTGTTTGAGAAGAAGGTCGGTCGATCGCTGGCGGAATACCTGGCACAATTTGCCTGATCGCAGTTCGCGCCCTCACGAAAATAAAATGCGAAGCCGGATTTTCACGGTTCCGAACGAACTGACGCTGCTGCGGCTGGCGTTCATCCCGTTTTTCATCATCGCGATTAAGTACGATCGGTTTTTCCTGGCGCTGGCGATTCTTGTTGTCAGCGGATTGACGGACGCTTTCGATGGTTACCTGGCGCGTTCGCTCGATCAGAGGACGGCGCTGGGAGCGTATCTGGATCCCATCGCGGATAAACTGCTGATGTCGTCGTCCTACTTGGTGCTGGCGCTGAAGGGTCGGATCGGATGGTGGCTGGCGATTCTGGTGCTGGGGCGCGACGTGCTGCTGCTGGTGGCGTGCGCGGTGATTTTGATCACCGTGGGTTACCGGCCGTTTCCGCCGAGCATCTGGGGAAAAATGGCCACGGCGTTTGAAATTTTCCTGATCATCCTGGTGCTGGTGATGGCGGCGTGGCACGGGCAAAATCTAGGCATCGCGCGCGAGATTTGTTCCTACATCGTGGCGGCTCTGGCGGTGATATCCGGATTGAATTACAGCGTGGTGGTTTCGCGGCAGCTGGCTGCGGGAGAGCCGGCAAGCCCGAGTTGAAGGTCTGGCTAAGCCATAGCAAATCGGAAATTCGAAAGCGCCAATCCGGAGGTTGGCGATCCCAGGGAAATCAGGTTCCGCCGCGGGCGGTCACACCTGCCAGTATGAAGCTGCCGATTACGGCGATCGCGGCGATCCAGCCCATGGCTTGGGCCAGCCGGACCTCCTGTGGCGTGGATGGTGGCCGATCGGTCAGGATTTTGCCGAGCAGAAAACCGGTGGCGAGGCCGCCGGCATGGGCCCAGTTGTCGATGCCGTGCATCAGCAGACCCAGGACGGCGATGTAAATCAGCCAGCGAATCAGGCTCTGGCGCAGCATTTGCATTCCGGCGGCGCGGCGGCCCATGGTCATCGCCAGCATCACCCCGATCAATCCCAGCAGAGCACCTGAGCCACCCACGCTGAAATGCCCCATCAGACTGCTAAGAATGTAGCCGCCGATTCCGGTGACAACGTAGATGAACAGATAGCGCGCCGATCCGTAAAGCTCTTCGATTTGCGGGCCAATGTCCATGAGCACCCACATATTGAAGAGGATGTGCAGAATGCTGCCGTGGAGAAAAACGGCGGTGACGAGCCGCCAGGGCTCGACTGCGTCGACGGGCCAGGGCAGCGAGGCGCCCATGCGCAGCAGGACTTGGCCGTCGATGCCGCCAAGATCCAAGAGGCTGGACAAGCCGCCGCTACCCGATTGAAAGCCGGTCTGGCTCATTGTCTTGAGCAGACTGACCAGGAACAGCAGGCAGCTCACCGTAAGAATGGCGTACGTAACCGGCGAAGTCTGCGGCAAGTAGCGTCCGAGCGACTGGCTGGCGGCGGCCATGGAAAATCGCATGCTCGCGCCACAATTGTGGCAGCGCGTGGCGCCTGCGCCGACCAGCGTGCGGCAGGCTGGGCAGAGCTTCGGCCGCGGCTGCTCGCTTTCGCGGGCGGTGGATCCGGCAAGCTTTTTGAAGAATTTCTCGATTTTCCAGCGTGTGCGCGGCGACAGGGCCAAATGGCGTTCCTTGCGGTAATGTGAGAGCGTTCCTATAATACCGGAGTTGAGAGCATACACGTGAATCAGGAAGCCGCGTGAAGGTCTTCGATTTTCGAGCGGAGTTCCGTCCCCCGATAATCTGGCGTATCAGCCGTACGAGCGGCGCACTCCACGCGCGCGTGGCGGCGCTGCTGGCCTGCGCTGTTGCGATGATTTCCACCGGCTGCGCCCATCGCACGCAAACTTCGCAGCCGCCCGTTCAGTATCCCCCGTCGCAAGCGTCAGCCGCGCCTCCGGCGATCGAGCGGCAGCCCGCGATTCCCGGCCAGTATGTGGAAGAGGGCGTGGCTTCGTGGTATGGCGATCCATTCAACGGCCGGCGCGCGGCGAACGGCGAAATTTACGACATGCATCAATTCACGGCGGCGCACCGGACCCTGCCGTTCGGCGCGATCGTGCGCGTCACGAATTTGCGAAACGGAAAGCAGACCGAGGTGCGGATCACCGATCGCGGCCCCTTCGTCGCCGATCGCGTGATCGATCTTTCGCTTTCCGCGGCCCAGGCCATCGACATGGTGGGTCCGGGCACCGCGCCTGTGCGGCTCGAGATATTGGGCGGGCCGAACCCGCAGGTCGGATTCTTCGGCGTGCAGGTGGGCGCGTTCCAGTCGCAGGACAATGCCGAACGATTCCGGGCGCAGTTGGCAGCGCGCTATGGAACCGTCAGCATCGCGCAGTATGATTCGCCGACCGGGATGTTCTATCGCGTACGCGTAGGCCGGCTGCCGACCCAGCCGGCAGCGCAGCAGCTGGCCGACCAGTTGCGCGCGAACGATCGATTGACTACGTTTGTGGTTCGGCTGGACGATTGATGTGTGGCGGCAAAATAGCATGAACAGCACTTGGAAACTATGGTTGTGCACGATGGTCGCCGCGACTCTGGTGTGCGTTCCGTCCGCGGCGCCGGTTCGTGCCGGGCAGGCGCCGTCAAGCCCTTACGCCGCGTGGACAGTCACCATCGTGCTGCCCCCGCGCGTGATGGCGGGGCATTCGGCTACGCTCGCCGTTTTCGGTGCGGACGGAAAGCTCGCCTCCGGCGTGACGGTGACCATCGATGATGGCCAGTCGGTGACCACAGATCGCACTGGCCGCGCCACATTCATCGCGCCGGCGTCGCACGATTACATGCTGGCGAAAGGTTCCGGCGCGTCGGTTGCGGCGTTGATCGATCCGGCCACCGGCGCCAGCGAGCCAGCGGCGACCACCGTGCCGCCCGTAATTTCGAGGAAAGATCGCTTCTGGATTTGCACGGCAGGCCTGCGCGGCGAGGCGGACGCCGACAACGTCTGGATCAACGACGAGCCGGCGCTGGTGCTGGCAGCTTCGCCCGAATGCCTGGTCGCGCTTCCAAGCTCCAAGGCCGCGTCGGGGCCGGCGACGATCCGCGTGGCAGCGCCCGGCACGCAGGCGTCGGTGAAATCGACGCTGGTCGATTTGTCGTTCGATGCGCCGCAACCGGCGCCCGTGCCCGGCAGGAAATCGCGGCTCCAGGTGCAGGTCCGCGGAACGGACGAAAAGCTCGGACTCGTGGTCGATAACCTGACGCCCAACGTGCTGAAATTTGCGGCGGGCGATTCGCAGGAAGTGCTCACGAGGGGCGGACCGGAAAATGCCGCCACGATCGAAGTGCGCGCCATCCGCTCGGGCGACTATTCGTTTCGCGCGCGCCTGATTGCTGCGCCGGATACCGCAATTGCCTGGCGCTATTTATCGGCGGCGGCGGCGCTGGCGCCGCCGGAGCGGCAGGCCGACATTCGCTTGATGGCGAAGCGCGTGCAGCGGAAACCGCATGACGTGCCGGACGTGCGCGCGGAGATCGACAGAGTGGTGACATCGACGATCGATGGAGATTTTCGCACGCTCATGCAGGCCGCGTGGCAGGCGCTGTAGCCGGCGGCGCGTCCGAATTTATTCGGTTGTGGCGCTTTCGAGGATCTTGGGCGCGGAATCGGGGGGCAGCGCGCCTTGCGACATTTGCTCCAGCGAGTTGCGCACGCGCGTCATTTTGCCGTCCGCGTCCTCGTAGCTTTTCTGCGCGTTGCGAAGATGCGTGCCGAGCTTGTCGTAGACGTCCGCGAAGTTTTCGAACTGCTTGGTCACTCCCGATAGTTCCGCCAGCAGATGTTTGGCATTTTCCTCGATCTGCTGCCCCTGCAGGCTGACGGCGACCGCGCTTAGAATCGCGAAAAAAGTATTTGGCGAAACCGGCAGCACGTGAATTCCGCGGCAGTATTCTTCCAGCCGGCCGTGCTTTGCGTCCGTGCTCATCAGCAGCTCGTAGTAGATGCTTTCCGACGGCACAAACATCAGCGCGTAATCGAGCGTGCGCTCGTCCTGCAGAATGTATTTCTCGGCGATCGCGTCGGCGTGCTTGCGGACGGCGGTACAGAAATCGCGGCGCGCGTCGTCGCTCTCGTCGGCCAGCCGACGGTAGGCATCGAGAGGGAATTTCGAATCGACGCACAGCAGGCGATCGCCGTGATGCACCACGGCGTCCACGATCGCGCCCGTTGAGCCGAACCGGTACTGCGTGGAATAGGCGGACTGCGGCAGCGCATCGGAGAGCATGGATTCGAGCGCGATTTCGCCCAGCGAGCCTCGCGTCTTCGCTCCTCCGAGCACCGACTGCAGCGTCTGCGTGGCCTTGGAAAGATCCTGGCTCGTCTGCTGCATCTGGCCCACTTTTTGGCTCATCTGTACCAGCGCGTCGGTGGAGGATTTCAGCTGCTGGGAAACTTCGCGCTGGGCTTCGCTGGCCAGCTGGCCGCTGGCGGCCACGCCGGTTTGCAGCTCCGTGCGGACCTGGCCCAGCTGCTGCGTCACGGACTGCACCACGTGGTTGAGCTGGCCAGTAACGGCTTGGAGCTGCGCCGCAAGCGAAGCCTGCATCTCCTGCCGCGTCGCCGAAAGCTGCTCTTCGGAGCGGCGGCTGGCAGCGCGCAGCATCAGCGCCACGATCACGATGCCGATCGCGCCGGCCGCGAGCCACACGATGGGATTTGCGAGCATCTGCCGCTGGGACCTTTCTGTCGTTTGAGGCTGCTTCCAACACTCTAGCGCGAACGCGTTTGCATTGTCACCCGGGCGATCCGTGCGTTCGGCCCTCCTCCTGCGCGTCGTGACGAAGGAAGCGAAGCGTCCCGACAAATCCGCAACAATCTTGAGCTGTCGTCCTGCTTGCCCCGACGAGCGAAGCGGGCGAACTCGAAGGTTCTGCCTTGGATCGATTGATGGACCACCATGTCAGGTAGAAACGAACTCCGCAGCAGAACAGAGACCCGCGCGGGCTGAAACCGCGCGGACGTTTCGCTATACTGTCCTTCCGAGGCGCGGTACCCAAGTGGGAAGGGAGAGGTCTGCAAAACCTTCATTCGTGGGTTCGATTCCCACCCGCGCCTCCATCAATTCCCCTGATAAGTAGAGCAAGATGTTGTGTATAATCACTAATGAAACTACACACTGAAAAGAGATCGGCATGAGCAAAGCAGCGTTAACGCGTACGAATCTTCTGCTGGAGACCGGGAAAATTCGACGCCTTCGCAAGGCCCTCCAGTCTCGCAGCAATTCTGAAGCCGTTCGCCGAGCTGTCGACGAGCGACTGGCGGTGGAAACGGGTCTCGCGGCGCTGCGAAGCTTGCGAAAGCTCGGTGGTCCCGAGGATGTCTTCGGGCGCGCTCGAGCGAAGAAGAGATGAGCGCCCTGCCTGTTGGTCCGCTTCTCTTCGATACGGGTATTTACATTCGGTTCAGCCGAGGAGAAAACTATGTCTGGCTAGGCGATGACACGCGGGTTTTTCATCGGACGATCTTGACTGCGGTTGTGGCGGCAGAACTTTATGCGGGCACGCATAACGTTAGCGAGAAGCGCCTCTTGGACGAGCTTTGCCAGGCGCACCGCGCCTTGGGCCACTTCTCATCACCGACTGCGACAGGCTGGACCGAGGCAGGAATTCTGCTACGTCGTGCGCGAAGCGTGTTCGGAAAAATGGATTTTGCCCATCATTTCCGCGATTTACTGATTGCGGTGGAGGCGGTCGGGGCAGGAGCGACGCTCGTAACAGAAAATGTCGGAGATTTTGCTCGCTGGAAGTCCTTATTCGCGTCCGCGCGGAAGAGTCTAAAGCTCTTTAATCCATCCTAAAGGCGCGAATCTCGTATCCTTACGAAGGTGCTGCCGTCGCAGAAGACAACTGGAAATACCGCGGGGGTGATTACCGCTGATTGCGAAGATTGAAGACGACCGCCTGCTGGTGTTGGTTCTCCCATCGGCCACCGCAGGGGAATGTACTGCTAGCGCATCGCGCGGAAACCTCTTCCTCCCTTACCTGAAAAGGCGGCAGGAGCACGGCTTACGTCTTGGTTAGGGCGGGGACTTGATGAGGAAATCGTAGAAAAGTCTTTTTCCCACTCCCTTTTCCTTCTGCGCTCTCCTACGCGGGAACGAGAGGTTCACCTCAAGTTGCCACAATGTATTCAGTTATAATGCCTCCTCTCAATCACGTCATTTTGGGCCGATTTGGAGGGTTGCCCCATGGTCGCGAGTCTTGAGCGAATATTCGTGCTACTTTTTTTTCTGCAGGCATCGTTTCCAGTTGATTGTGCCGCGCAGCAGCCATCGGCGGACGCGACGGGCTCGCTGCAACTCACGTTGAAAGAAGCCGTACAGCTGGCGCTCAAGCAAAATCCGCAACGCATCATCGCCCAACTGCTGGTTTCCGAAAGCGATCGCAATAGCCAGATTGCCCGCTCGGCGCTGCTCCCACAGGCCAGCATCGCGGCTTCCGGCTCGCTGAATCAGTACAATATTCAGAGCATCGAACGCAGCCACGAGCGACAGGCGGCTGGCCCGTTTCAGTTCGTCGAGGCGGGTCCCACCTTTTCGCAGACCATCCTGAACCTTCCACTCATTCGCGGGTACCAAATCGGCCGTGAAGGAACACGCGGGGCTCGCGCGGACGAACAGACCACGCGCGAGACGGTGGTAACCGCAGTCGTAGACCAATACCTGCTGATACTTCGGGCGTTGGCAACGCGCGACGCCGCGACCGCCCGTGTGGCGCTTGCACAACGCCTCTACGACCAAGCTACCGAACTTCAGAAAACGGGCATCGGCTTGAATATCGACACGGTGCGAGCCAATGTCGAATTGCAGAATGAGCGCCAGAATCTGATCGACGCTGAAACGCAGACTCGCACTACCAGGTACGGATTGGCGGAACTCCTGGATCTGCCGCGCGACCAGAACCTTGAAGTGACCGACCGACTCGACTTCTACGACCTCCCGGCGCTCGAAAAAGAGACACTGCTTAACCAGGCATTGACGTCCCGGCCCGAGATTCGTTCGCTCGATTCGCAGGAACGCATCGCCAACTTGACCGTGGATTCGACCCGCGAGGAACGCCTTCCGCAATTGGATTTCTCGGGGTTTTGGTTTTATCAGGGAGAGCACTTCAGCGACGGGATGCCGGCCTACACCTATGCGGTCTCTTTGCAATTTCCGCTGTTCACCGGTGGTCGAATCCACGCGGAAGAGGCGCATGCCAAGCTTGAAAGACAGCACGTGACCGAAACTCGCCGCCAACTCGAGGCGCAAATTATCGATGAGGTAAAATCCGCTCTTGATGAGCTCAATGCGGCGCGGAGTTCGGTGGACGTCGCCAACCTAGGCTACAAGTTGGCCGAGGACGAAGTAGCCCAGGCACAACGGCGGTTTCAATCCGGTGTCACCACCAATGTTGAAGTCATCACCGCGCAAGATGAGCTTGCGCGCGCCAGCGACAATCAGATCGGTGCTCTGTTTCAATTTAACCTGTCTCGCGCAGCCCTCGCTCGTGCTACGGGCGAAATCGAAGCCATGTACACGAAGTGACAAGGTAAACGGATCGTGAGTTCCACTCCCGTTAAGCCAACGCCAGGAACCAGCACCGTCGCGGCGAACGCCACGCCGCAGGCTTCGCAGACCTCTTCCTCATGGCGCGAGCGGCTTCGAAATCTGAATCCCTTCATTAAGGTGGCCGTCGTCGCCGTCTTGATCCTGATCGGATTGGTGTGGTACGTGTTCACCGGCCGCGTGACCACAGACGATGCCCAGGTGGATTGTCACATTACTGCGGTCGCGCCTCAGGTCCCCGGTTATGTGGTCAACCTTTTCATTAACGACAACACCGAAGTCAAAGAAGGCGACGTTCTGGTGCAGATTGATCCGCGCACCTACCAGGCCGAGGTGGCGCAGGCCAAGGCCAACCTCGACTTCGCGGAGGCACAAGCCAATTCCGCGAAAATCCAGATCGGCTTGACCCGCGAAACCACGACCAATAGCACCCACGGCGCGTCTGCGCAAAAGGACTCCGATGCGGCCGATTATGTAAGCTCCCAGGCGCAGCTTGAACAGTCTGCGACAGCGAATCTGCAAGTGGCCGAGGCCAACGTGGAAGCCAAAAAAGCCACCAACGAACGCGCCCAAGCCGACTTGGCGCGATATACGCCGTTGCTTGCCACGGGCGACGTCTCCAAGTTTCAATACGATGCCGTGGACGCTGCAGCGCGCGTGGCGAAAAGCGAACTAGAGGCTGCCGACCAACAGCGGGCCGCGGCGCAACAGGCCGTGGAGATTGCCCGCGCCAATGCCCACTCTTCCCAGGCGCGGCTATTGCGTTCGCAGGCGCAGTTGCTGGAAACGAAGGCTCGCGAGCGGCAGGTGCCCATCGCGGAAGCAACGTATAAGTCGGCGCTGGCGGCGGTCGAGCGCGCGAATGCGGCGCTCGAACAAGCTGAGTTGAACCTCGCTTACACCCACATCACCGCTCCGATCAGCGGGCAAGTCACGCAAAAGTCCGTGGATCTCGGGCAGTACGTCTCGGAAGGGCAATTGCTATTCACCATCGTCCCGCTCAACGAAGTTTACGTTACCGCAAATTTCAAGGAAACCCAGTTGGCCAACGTCGCCCCCGGCCAGAAGGTCCGAATCCAAGTGGATACATACCGCCAAGACTTTGAGGGTGTCGTAGATTCCATCGCCGGTGCGGCCGGCTCTCGGCAAGCCTTGCTGCCACCTCAAAACGCGACGGGAAATTTCATCAAAGTGGTCCAGCGCATTCCGGTGAAAATCCTGGTCAAACCAAATAAGAATCCGAATCTGGTGCTGCGCCCGGGCATGAATGTGGAAGCGACCATCTACACTCGCTGACCGGAAAGAGACTCCATGACCTACCTCGGTGCAAGTCCTCCGGAAGCCTGGGAACTGGAAGAGGAACGATTCATCAGCAGCATCTCGTCGCAACTGTCACATCGGCGCAGAATGGCCATTCTCCTGAGCGTCGGTATGGTTACCGCCATCGAAATCTCCAACCGTCTCTCCATCAATGTGTTCCTCCCGGACATGCAGGGCAATGTAGGGGCGAGCTCCGATGATATCAGCTGGGTCATCATTCTTTATAACGTTGGGTTCCTCTGCTCGTTGGCGCTGGCGGCTTGGATGACGCGCGTGATCGGCACCAGACGCCACTTGCTGATGAGCATCGCGATCTATTCCGTGGGATCCATGGGCTGCGTGCTGAGCACGGGTAGCTTGGTGCAGCTGCTGATATCGCGCTTGATAATGGGATTCGGCGGCGGCGCATTCCTGGTGCGCGTCGTCATACTTACGGGGCTGATGTTCCCGGGAAAAGCGCGGATTGCGGCGGCCACTTGGCTGTATGTCGTTCTCTCTATTTTTGAGGTCCCGTATCCGGTCGTCATGGGATGGATCACGGACACGTTTCACTGGAATTATGCCTTTCTGGTTGATTTTCCCTTTCTGGCGATCGGCGCTTTTCTAATCTGGAAAACTGTCCCGCCAGGCCGTTTGTTTCAGCGAAAGAAGGCGGGCAGGCTCGATGTGTGGGGTCCGGTCCTGCTGATCGCCTCGCTAGCCTGCCTGGAAACTGCCATCAGCCGTGGCGAGCGCGATCTGTGGTTCGAGTCAAGATGGATTACGCCGGCGCTGCTTGCGGCCGCCATATTCTTTATCGCGTTTCTATGGTGGGACTATCGTCCCGAGAACCCTTCGCCGGTGCTTCATTTGCGCATGATCTGGCGGCAAGCTTCCCTGCGCTCTTTCTTCCTGGTGATTATGATCGTGGGCGCGTTCTTCGGCGCCGGACTGTATGTTGTCCCGCAATACCTTCGCTTCGTCCAGGATTACAGTGCCTTGCAGGCGGGTGGTTTTATTGCCATGTACACGCTGGGACTCGGATTAGGGCTCCAGCTCACTTTGCATGTGGTGATTCCCCGCCTAGGGGCCGTCCGGACGCTTGTCTTCGGACTGCTGCTGTTGATCGCGACGTATGTCGCGATCATCTATGTGTGGACACCCACGACCCCCACCGTTGTCTTGGCTCCCGCAATTTTCCTGCAAGGCTTTTGCATCGCACCCGCTATCCTCGCCGCCGGCAATGTCGTCACTTCCAACGCGCTGGTTGCCGACGTCAGTGACATTTCCACGACCTACTTCTTCGTGCGTCAACTCGGAAACACTTTTGGAGTAACCGCGGCAACCGTAATGTTCGATCGCCGCATGACGCTGCATTCTTCGCGCCTCTTGGACATCTCGAATCGTCTGGACGCCACCACTCGCTCAACCCTCTCGCAATATGCCGATGTGATTCACCGCAACGGGGGCGGCACAAGCGACCCCGCGCTCGGAGCGCTCCAGCTTTTCCAAAACGATGTGATCACCCAGAGCAGGCTGCTCTCCTACATAGACATCTACTTCGGCTTGGCCGCGCTAGGGGTGGTCGCCCTGATCTCGATAGCCGTCACGCGAATAAAGAGCAAACTCGGCCCCCACCACTTTCAGCCGTGGTAAGCGTCTGCCCGGCTGACACGATATGAGATCCTGCGCCCGCCAAAACGTTCAACCAACGGCGTCTCGTAAGCTCTTGATTCTGTGTAGCTGGGTCCTTGCCTGAATCGGCCATCGGCTGGGCATTTCTTTCGTGTTGGCAATGGACACGTCCCGCTTGCCTACTTTCTTGATCGTTTGTCTTTTCTGCGACCGCCGCCTTCCCAATAGATCCTTTTCTTGAATGTCTTTGCCAGTTATGTGGGCTGGTGGAATCTGGCGGGAGACGGATTGTACGGTGTCATTACTGTCCGAAAATGAGGCAGATTTCGGACACGCCCGCGATCTAGGGATTCTTGCTCAGGCGGCGGAAATAATCGGCCACGGCGTCCTCATAGCCCGCGGGCACGGGCTGGGAGTCGGTGCTATGCACCTGACCGGATTGCTTGGCGTCGGTCGCGCGGCGCAACTGGAGCTCGAGCTTGTCCACGTCTCCGAGGACACGATTGTGCAGCTCCTCGACCATGGCGGGATTGCCGGGGAAACGGCTGGGATCCAGGCGCTGCATTTCGTGAATTAAATCCTGCACCTGACGCAGCGCGTCGGGATCGTCCTTCACCGATTGCCGAAGCTGATCGAGCTGGGCCATGCTGTCGCGATAGGCCTGCTCGGGAACCGGATTCGCGTAACCGTCGGGCAGTGACGGCATTTGGCCGTAATTGTAAACGTTGTTCCCGGTATTCATGCCGCCGTAGACCGGTCCGCCGTTGTACCCGCCGCCGGGATTCACGAATGGGCCGACGGCACCGTTGCGATCGCCCGGACCAGATGGCCCGCCGGGTTGCTGGCCCGCTTGTTGCCCGCCTTGCTGACCGGACTGCGTGCCATTTTGCGAACCGCTTTGCTGGCCGCTCTGTTGGCCATTCTGTTGACCGCCGCGATTGCCCGGAGAATTTCGCGCGCCGGGATTGGAATTGCGATCGAGCGCCCCCAGCCGATCGCGCAGGGTCTGCACTTGATCGAGCGCGTTTTGCGAATCGCCCGGCTGCGTTCCGTCACCGAGCGCCTGCTGCGCGTCGCGCGTCTGCTGATTCAGCTGATCGAGGTCGGAAGCGATCTGTCCCTCACTGCCATTGCGATCAGGATCCACTCCGCGGCGCAGCATGTCCGCACTGCGCTGCACGCGGCTATCGAGATTCGATTGATCCGCCTGACGCAGGGCATCGCGAAGCTTGGAAGCCGCTGCGTGGTTCCCGGACGCGAGATCGCGCACGGCGTCGCGCATCTGGCCTTCCAGGCGTGCGAGATCATCTGCGAGCTTCTGGCGATCGTCGGCGAGCGATTGCACCGCACTGTAGGTGGACTGAGCTCCCGGGTCACCGCCCGCGGCCTGCTGCGATAGATCGCGAATGCGGTCGGATTGGCCGCGCTGCTCGTTTGCAAGTCGCTGCGCCTCTTGCGCAAGAGAATCGAGGCGACCGGAATTCTGATGGCGCTGCGTGCCGCCCAGCAGATTCGTTGCGTCGCGAAGTCGCTGAGCCGCGCGTCGCGCGTCGGCCTGGCCCTGGGGGCCTTCGGAATTGGCGCGGCGCATGTCGTCATTGGCCTGGCGCATCTGATTGAGCGCCTGCTGCACGCGCGGATCAGACGCCGAGCCGCCGCTGCTGGAAGACTGACCCGAGGGCTGGCCGTCGGGCGAATTCGATTGCGAATTCCCGTTGCGGCCGAGCTGCTCGATCTGGCGCTGCAGTTCTTCGGCTTCGCGGCGCAGCATTTCCTGCTGCCAGCGTGAGTCGGGCGAATTGGCGTTGTTCTGCGAGGCGAGTTGCTCTTCGCGGCGCGCCAGCTCGTCGAGCTTGCGAAGTGCCTCGTCCACTTTTTCGCTTTGTTGCGCGGCGGAATTTCCCGTTTGCGCGGTTTCGTATTGGTTTTTCTGCGTATCGAGCTCGAGGTCGAATAGACTCGCGAGATCGCGGCCCGCGCTGCCGCCTCCGCCGCCCGCTCCACCGCCGCTGCCGAAGGCGACTTCGATCTGACGGAAGGTCGCCTCGGCGCGCAGGAGATATTGCAGCGCCTGCTGTTCGTGCGGGATGGCGTCCTTCCACTTTTCACCGCGCAGCGTGTCCGCGGCCGGCGTCATGGCGTTTGCTGCGGCGTTCATGTTTTTCTGGAATGAGTCGAACTCTTCGTTGCCGCCGTCAAGCCCGCGCATCTGCAGGCGATTGGCCAGCGACACGGCCTGATCGTGCAGTTTGGCCTGGACGCCGGACAGAAATTTGGCGTTCTGGGCAGCGCTTTCGGCCGTGGCGTTTTTGTCACCCAGTTGCTTCCACGTGGAGCCGATAATTTCCTTCTGGCGCTGGGAAATTTCGTCGGGAGCGTTGGCACCTCCGCCACCACCTCCGCCGCCTCCGGCTTGCTGCGACTGCGAAAACTCGCGCTCGAAAGGCTCGGCCTGGATGAAGAACATGTCGGTGCGGGATTCGGCGTGCGCATCCTTTGCCGTAGCGTAGATGCTGACGATATCGCCGGGCACGGCCTTGAAGTCTTCCAGGCGAATCACTGTCGATCCGTCGGCCGCCTTTGCGCCGGGGTGAGAGAGCAGGTTCAGGGACTGATCGGCGCCGCCGTTCACCGAATAATGGAGCGTGAAATCGCGGAGTCCAAACGCGTCGTCCGCTTTGGCTGCGACCGTGACCTCTTCGATAGGGCTGGCGCGATAGTCGCCGGCCGGGCGCGCGATCACCACGTCGGGCGCGTCGGCCTTGGTTGCGTTGATGAAATAGTCTTCGGAGATGCGGACCCCTTCGCCCTGTTCGAGCGCTGCGACGTGATAGGCGCCGTCCTTTTCCAGGTGAATCGTGCCGGTGTAGGAATTGTTTGCGCCGGCGCGCAGCTGAATCTGGCGATCGTCGTCGAGCATCAGGATGCCGTTGGCCAACGGGCGATCCATGGTGATTTCAAGATCGGCGTCGGTTCCTTCGATCGCGTGGAGATCGCCGCCGTGATCGTCGGTCGATGAAGGAATGCCGGTCCATGCCGGGAAGCGATAGGTCACGCGGATCTGCTTCACGGCGGGAACGTCGGTGACGCGAATGTGGAAGTGGGGCGAGCGGAGCTGCCCGGCTTCGACGTAGTACTCGACGCCTTCGGGCAGGCCGGCGAAGACAAACTGGAAATTCGACGTGCCGGGCTGCGGCTGCATCGGAAGCTGGTCCCACTTCGAGGTGCTTTCATATCGCGCGTAAATGCGCATGTCGTTGGTTTGAATGCCGCGCGGCTCGACGCTGATGAGCTGATCGGAATTTCGGCGCACCGTGGCGTCGCCCGGAGTGACGCGAAGATCGTAGAGCGGCGCGGCTCCGGCATTGCCGGCCCAGAGCAGCGCGGCGCCGTAGCCCACGAATCCGGGGCCGGCCACGATCATCCAGATCAGCACGCCAAGCGACGCAAGGGCGGTGCCGAGCGAGATCAACAGATTTCGATTCGGCACGAGCTGGGTTGCTTCGGCGCGCTGGGCGATTTTCAGAGTGTCGGCGGCCAGCAGCTCGGCGAATGCGCCTTGCGCTTGACCTTCGCGCTCGGCGAGAGTTACCAGACGCTGCCCGAAATCCGGCACGAGGGTTTCGGCTTCCCAGGCGCTGCGGCGCCGATTCATTCGCAGCAATGGAAGGACGCAACCGAAGGCGATCGAGGCCGCGATCACGAGATAGAGCACGACGCGCGCGCCCGCTAAGCTCGCGCCTGAGAATCTGAGGGCGTTGGCGATGAGCACGAGTACGAGCGTGGTAACGAGAGCGGACGAGGCGAGGATTGCGGCGCCGCGCAGGCTCGTACGGATTCTCAAGCGGCGTTGCAGCCGTTCAAGGTACGTTTCGAGCTGTTGACGCGCGGTCATCGCTCAGTCACGGCCCGTCTGTGGCTCTTCTGGTTGTGTGGCCAGGTAGCGGCTCGCGACCACCGATTCCGCGATGCCGGCCAGCAGCACCAAAAACATAGCGTACCACCAAAGGCTGCGCGGTTTCGCCGGTTCCGATTCGGCGATCGCGGCTGCAGCTTGCTGCGGTTCGCCGCTCGTGCTGCCGCCGCGCCAGAGCGCCAGATCGTCATCCGGGACAACCTCGAGGTTCGACTCGCGGCGGTCCGGATTCACGGCGACGAGATCGCGACGTCCGTTCGCGAGCCGAACATCGTAGAAACCGCTGCTCGCCAGCTGATACGACTCAGCCGTGGACGCTTCCTGAAGCGAAAGCGGGCGACGGCCGGCCGGGTCCACTATTTCGACGCTCACGGCCTGGTCCTTGGATGTACGCAGCTCCAGGCTGGAGTCGACAATTCGGGAGCCGGCGCGGTCTGCCGTGCCGGAAAGATAGAGCGCCGTCTGCTTCACGAATGGGACGAAAACCGGTTGAACGGGCAGATCGCTCGTCAGATCGTCGAGGCCTGTGGCGAGCACTAACACGTGGCCTTCGCCGATTTTTTTGTCGAGCAGCAGCGGAGTTTGATCCGTTAGCCGGGCAACCACGCGCGAGTCGGCGGGATCGACCGCCACGGCGTAGTAAAACTTGGCGCCCGACCAATGCTCGCTATGGGCCATCGACGGATGCGAGGTGTCGGTGTCGCCGGTGGTGAGGTATCGCGCGGCGTCCCGCGAGTAGTCATGTGTGGAGAGAACGTTCTGCTGCGAGACGGGAATGCGCGAGCGGTGGCCGGTGGACGTGCCGGCTGCGATCAGGACTCCGCCGCCGCCTTGCACATAGCGCACGAGATCGTTTTCAAGTTGTGACGGCAGCGAGCCGACGTCTGAGAGCACGACGAATGCGTATTTGGAGAGCGGAACGTTGGCGGCGCGATCGACGGTGAGCGATTCGAAAGAGAAAGAAGAATCCGCCGCGGAGCCGAGCGCCGAGCCGAAATAGACGGGCGAACGCGTGTCGGACGATTCGTGCACGAACAAAACAGGCTCGGGATCAGATCGCTCCACGGAGAAGAGATATGTGTCGTCGGCCGGCAACGCGTCGGCAGAATCGATGCGCACTTCGCAGCGGCTGAAGCCGTAGGGCACGTCGAGCGATTGAAATTCGACGTTCGCGCGGCCCGTGGCGGGGACTTCGACATTCTGGCTGGCGACCTTTTTGCCGTTAATCACCAACGAGATCGCGCGCGTGGCCACCGGCGTGCCGTAGCCCGCGATTGTGGCGTCCACGCGCGCTTTCTTGGTGTCGGAAACACGTCCGGGCGCGCGGACCGATTCAACTGCCCAGTTCGGTTGGGTGCGTGTCGCGACGGGATGGAGGACGAGCGAGACGCCGGGCGGCAGCGACAGCTCCGAAAAGCTGCCCGGCATGGACGATTTCTGCATGTCGCTGAAGAAGTGAAGCTCGATCGGCGCACGGGTGCTTTCAGAAAGAGAACGAGCGGCGCGAGACAGCTCGGCGAAATTCGAGCGCGAATCGCCGGGCTCGATGCTTTCGACGGCGGCGCGCAGCGCGCCGGAATCCTGAATGGGCTGCGTCAAAACCTGAAGCCGCGAGCCGAGCGCCGCGACCTGCGCGTGCGTCGAGCCGCTGCGCGAGGCCAGAACCGATTCAGCCTCGCGCTTGGCATCGGCTAGCCGAGTGCCCGCGCGCATGCTGAACGAATCGTCGACGACGAGGAGTAGTTGCTTGTCGCCCGCCGCCCGAACAGCCGTCCGCTTGAAATAGGGATTCGCAAAAGCCAGAGCAACCAGCAGCAATACAGCGAGCCGGAGTGAGAGCAGCAGCAAATAGTGGAAACGCCGGTGGCGGATCGAGCTTTGCGTGCGCCGCTCGAAAAACATCAACGAGCTGAATTTTTGCGGAGTCGTGGTATGGCGCCGCAGAAGATGCAGGTAAAGCGGCAGACCAATCAGCGCAGCGCCCGCCAGGAACCAGGGAGCGAGAAATCCCATCAGTTCCTCCCCTGCCGAATCGCGAGATATTCGCGCAAGGCGCCATCGAGCGGACGGTCGGTGACGAGCAGGTGATAATCCATTCCGGCGCTGCGAGCCGCGTCGCCCAGCCTCGAAATGTGAGACTCGATCTTTGCGTGGTAGCTGTCGCGCGCGTAATCGGGCGTCACTTCCATCTCGTCGCGGGTTTCGAGGTCCACCAGAATCACGGGCTTGTCGAGAGCGGGACGCAGCTCGCGCGGATCGAGAATGTGAAACAGCACGACTTCGTTGCCATGAAATCGCAGCGGCTCGATCGTGCGAATAATCCGCTCCGGCGCTTCGTAAAAATCCGAAATCACCAGCACCAAGCCGCGGCGGCGCAGAAATTCCTGGAAGTGAATCATGGGCTTTGCGAAATCAGTCCGCGCGCGCGGCTCGGCAAGCTCCAACCCGTGCAGCAGGCGGTTCACCTGCCCCTGCCGCGTGGACGGTCGAATGTAGTTGCGCACTTCGTCGTCGAAGACAATCAGGCCCGCGGCATCGCGCTGATTGTGAATCGCGAGATAGAAAATCGAAGCGGCGATAAATCGGGCGTAATCGATCTTGGTCACCCGGTGCGAGCTGAAATTCATTGAATTGCTCGCATCGAGAACCACGGTGAGCTGGCTGTTCGTCTCGCCGCGATATTTTTTAAGGTAGGCGCGCTCGGTCCGCGCAAACACGTTCCAGTCGACGTGGCGCAGATCGTCGCCGGGCGTATAGGCGCGGTACTCGGCGAATTCCTGGCTGAAACCGAGGTCGGGCGAGCGGTGAAGCCCGGCCACAAAGCCGTCGACAACCGTCCGGGCGATCAAGTCGAGGCTCGAAATTTCCGCCAGGACCGCAGGATCGAGAAAGCGTTGCACGATCAGGCTCCCTTCGGAGGAGGCACGTGCTCGATCAGTCTTCGAAGAATTTCGTC